>CALUIQ010000001.1 GCA_944320735.1 uncultured Bacteroides sp.
GAGCGGCAAGCGGGACTCGAACCCGTGACCCTCAGCTTGGGAAGCTGATGCTCTACCAACTGAGCTACTGCCGCTTGTGCACGTGGCATAAACACGTGTGTCGAAGTTGTCTTGTTTTCGTATTTTCGTCGGGGTAGCGGGATTCGAACCCACGACCCCCTGCTCCCAAAGCAGGTGCGCTAACCGGACTGCGCTACACCCCGTTCCCTCTCTCTCTTGCAAAAACGTTTATTCAGTACAATGCACATTACTAAACCTCGTACACCCTCAGGGATTCGAACCCTGGACCCACTGATTAAGAGTCAGTTGCTCTACCAACTGAGCTAAGAGTGCTTATCCATTTTTTATATTTGCGGGTGCAAAGGTAGTCTTTTTATCCTAACCAACAAACTTATTCCCCGTTTTTTCGATGAAAAAACGTATTTTTCTTTCATTTTTCAGCCGCAGATGATACGGACGACGCAGATTTTATATTTACCATTTACCAAGTACAAAGTACAAAATCGTAAATTGTTAAATTGTAAATGAATCAATCCGTGTTATCTGCGTCATTTGCGGATGAAAAATTAGGCAACACACAGCCTGCTAAATTATCATTCGAACTCGTAGAGGTCGGACGGCGTGGTGCGCTTCAAGGCGCAGAGTTGCACGTCCCGTCCCACCTCTATGCCGCGCTCTCTGAGCTTTAGCTCCACCGTTTTGTAGGCCAGCTCGGGATGATTGTTTTCGCGGCTGAGGTGACACAACCAGATGTAGCGCAGGCGTGGGGTGAAGTGCGAGGCAAGGAAAGCCGCCGTGTCGGCATTGCTCATATGTCCCGTGGGGCTGGCGATACGCTCCTTGAGGTAAGCCGGATAGGGACCCATGCGCAACATCTCTTCATCGTAATTGGCTTCCAGTATAAGGTAATTGGCTTTGCTGATATATTCGGCTGCCGTAGGGGTGATTTCACCCAAGTCGGTCAGGAAGGCGAAAGCCTTGCCATCCGCTTCGATGAAGTAGCCCACGTTGTCTATCCCGTCGTGGGGCACCTCGAAGGCTTCTATGCGGAAATCTTCCAGCACGAGGGGTTGTTGTTTCTCCAGATAGCGCACCGAGGTGTGCAGTTTGTCGCTCACGCAATAGCTCCGGTTGATGCCTTCGTGGATGCGCCGGGTGGCGTAGATGGATATGCAGAGTTTTTCGCCCAGCCCTCCTACCGCCTTGATGTGGTCGGCATGGTCGTGCGTGACGAAGACTCCGCGCAGGGTTTCCATCCCTATGCCTAGTTCCTTGAGTTGCTTGCGTATGGTTCGGACGGCTATGCCAGCGTCTATCAGTATACCGTATGTCTCTGTGCCCAGATAGTAGCAGTTGCCGCTACTTCCGCTTGCCAGGCTTATGAATCGTATCTTCATGATGGTCGTTTTCTCTAAAGTTACTTCTTTTTGTTTTTTCGGGGAAACTCCCGTTCTTTTTTTGCAAAAAGCGCACAAAGATAGTAAAAGTTGGGGAGCAATACAAAAATCCGTCTCTTGGTTTGTGGCGGTAATTTATGCGTTTCATTTTTCAGCCGTAGATGACGCGGCTGAAAAATCAGACAGCACACAACTCGATAAATTATCATTTATTAGCGCAGGCCAAAAAAATACCTGATAAAAAGTTGTGGCTTTTATGCAGATTATTCAAAAATTAAACTATATTTGTGCCTATTATTGTATTTTTAATCAAAAAGGAGACGAATTTATGAAAAAGTTTAATCTGAAGATGGCCGCTACCCTAATGGTATGCTGCGCTTTTGCGTTCACATCGTGCGTAGGCTCATTTGGCCTGCACAACCGCTTGTCTACGTGGAACCAAGGCATTGGCAACAAGGCTGTGAACGAGTTGGTATTTCTTGTGCTCAACATTATTCCCGTCTATGGCGTATGCTATTTGGCCGACGCGGTGGTAATCAACGCCATTGAGTTTTGGAGCGGCAGTAACCCCATGGCCAGTGTAGGCGACATCAAGAAGGTGCAAGGCGAGAATGGCAACTATCTGGTCGAGACGTTGGAAAACGGTTATTCCATCACGAAGGAAGGCGAGGAAAGTGCTTCCATGGAGTTGATTTACGACAAGGAACTGAATACGTGGAATGTAGTGTCGGGCAATGCCAGCGCCGAGTTGCTGCAACTGAACCAGGACGGCACGGCCAGTATGACCCTGCCCAATGGTGAGGACCTGACCGTGACTCTCGATGCGCAAGGAGTGTCCACGGCACGCCAAGCCACGATGGTGGATACATACTACGCGCTCAAGTAAAAAATCGGGCTTTAGAATATCTGAATTCTTTTCTGCTAATAAAAAGCGTTTATAAAAAAATGGTGTGCCACAGAATGTAAGGATTACATTTGGCACACCATTCTTTTTTCAATCATTTACTCTTCGTCACGAGCCGCTTCGTTCAATATCTGCAAGGCACGATCCAACACCGTCGTATCGTCCAGCATTACCAAGCCGCCATCCGGCCCAGGCTCCAAGTGGATGCCCACGCTTTCGCCTTCCTTGAAATTGTGTCCGCCGAAGAAATTGCGAACGGTATCCACGCTCAACCCCAGTTCGTCGGCAATGCGGTGCATGCTTCCGGTGGGCAGAGAATCTTTGATTTTACGCAACTCATTGAATGTTATAGTCCTCATATACATAAATTTAATGGTTAATAATCTATTGCTTTGCTATTATTGGGCATAAACTTAAGCAAAAAAAAAGATAAATGCAAACTTTTGGCATTTGTTTTTAGCTGTATGTTCATTTTTCATCCGCAGATGACGCCGACAACGCGGATTTTCAAAGGGGGGAATCGCCCAAATTATCATTCACTCGTGCAAAGCCGAAGGACATAAAAACGCCCCCAAGAAATCACTTCTTAGGGGCGCAAGACATTGTAAAAAATTTAAACAATCAATGCTTATGAAAAAAAATCAAAATTTATTGCATCAAACTTTCGATTTCTTCAAATTCGGGACCCATCTGCAGGTTGTAATATACACGATACAAACCGTTCAGCCAAAGCTCTTTCTTTTCGGGCTGCAGTTGGCGTGCTTTCTCGTAGCAGGGTCTTGCCTTCTCATAGAAAGCTTTCAGCGTTTTCTGGTCTTCGGCATACTTCGGATCGTTCACATCGGTAGTAGCCTTCTCCGAGAAGTCTTGTGCCTGGAGACAATATACCAAGCCCATATTAGAGTGGGCTTCAGCGTAGTTGGGGTCTACATCCGTCGTCTTCTTGTAGAATTCAAGGGCTTTTTCCAATGATTCGGTGGCCTTTGCGGCATCCTTGTCTCTGAGCACGGTGTACATATTGTGATACAAATAGCCTTTCACATAGAGGTAGAACGTGTTGTTGGGGTCGTTGGCCATCATTTTGTCGGCAAACGCCAAGGCTTCGTCATACTTGTTGTTATTGCTATAATAATCTATCAAGTTGCCGAAGAAGAATTGGTGGTCAGGATATTTCTGGAGACCTGCCTGGAGGGATGCCACCCACTTGGCGGTGTCGCCTTGGGCTTTCAGAGCGGTAGACTCCAACTCCATGGCATACTTGCCCACTTCCTTGTTGTCACGCGCATAGGGAGCGTATTTCAGCACGCTGGGATAGTCTTCCAGACGGGTAGCCACCATGCTGGCGTAGTAAGCGATGGTAGGCAGGATGGTGTCGGTCTGGAGCAAGTTTTTGTCCTCGAACATCGGGTTGGACGCCAAGTCCACGTACATGCCGAAAAAGTCGAGAGCCTTCTGTCCGTCTTCTTTCTTTTCCGAACCCAAATAGGTGTTGTAGAATTGGATACCGCCGTTGATGAGGTTTCCACGCTCGTTCAGCATCGTAGCCGAATTGCTCTTGCGGTATTTGTTCTTAATTTTACCTTTTTCGTTAGGAATCTGTGCCAACTCGTCACACTTCAAGTAGTAACGGCACATGTTCAAGGCGCTGTTGTACACCTGCAACGTGTCGTAGGGCTTGCGAAGATAAGCGTTCTTCATTTCTTCCTCGCTTCTTCTGCGCTGGATAAAACCGGCCACGTCCCACGTCTCGGCCAAGTCTTTGGTCTCGGGGTTGGTCAAGGCCTGATTGATCAGTCCTTCCGCCTTGGCAAAATCGGGGTTGGTGCCGTTGGCGATTTTTTTGGCTTCTTTTACGGCTTTCTCTTGAGCGAAAGTCAAGCTGGTCGCTCCCATCAGCAAAGCCGCTACAAATAATACCTTTTTCATGATTGTAGAAAAAATTAAAATTAAAATGTGTTTTATCTTTTTGTCTATTCATCCTTTTCGGTAGGAAGGTCCGTCACGTCAGTGGGTGTCGGGCTCTCCCCATTGCCTTCCGGCGCGGGAGTGCCTTTAGGCAAGATGCCTTCACTCTCATCGTCCGCCTCGTCGGCCTCGGCGCTCACCTTGCATACGGAGCCAATCTCGTCACCCCTCTTTTCGAGGTTTATCAAGTGAACGCCCTGCGTGGCGCGTCCCATAACACGCACATCGGACACACGCAGGCGGATAGTGATACCCGACTTGTTGATAATCATCAGGTCGTTGTCGTCCGTCACGGTCTTGATGGCCACCAGCTTGCCGGTCTTCTCGGTGATGTTCATCGTCTTCACACCCTTGCCGCCGCGGTTGGTCTTACGGTAGTCCTCGATGTCCGAGCGCTTGCCGTAGCCTTGTTCGGACACCACCATGATGGTCTCGCGTTCGGGGTCTTTGATGCATACCATGCCCACCACTTCGTCCTGTCCGTCCTCGTCGAGTGTCATACCGCGTACACCCGTGGCCGTTCGTCCCATGACGCGCACGGCGCTCTCGTTGAAGCGGATGGCTCGTCCGTTGCGGTTGGCTATGATGATTTCATTGTCGCCCCGGGTCATGCGCACCTCGATGACGCGGTCGTCCTCTCGGATGGTGATGGCATTCACTCCGTTTTGGCGCGGGCGTGAATATTGCTCCAGCAACGTCTTCTTGATGACGCCTTGCTTGGTGCAGAACAGCACGTAGTGGGAGTTTATGAACTCCTGGTCATTGAGATTCTTCACGCGCAGGTAGGCGTTGACGGCGTCATCGGGGTCGATGTTGAGCAGGTTCTGTATGGCGCGTCCCTTCGAGTTTTTCGAGCCTTCGGGAATCTCGTACACCTTCAGCCAATAGCATTTGCCTTTCTGAGTGAAGAACAGCAGCGTAT
The DNA here is from genome assembly GCA_944320735.1 of uncultured Bacteroides sp. Taxonomy (GTDB): domain Bacteria; phylum Bacteroidota; class Bacteroidia; order Bacteroidales; family Bacteroidaceae; genus Bacteroides. The sequence continues at coordinate 5,189 of CALUIQ010000001.1, forward strand.
TGTGCATAGAGGCGGGATAGATGTGCTCCACGAAGTCTTGGTCGCGCGTGTCGGAGCCTTTCGAGCCTACCCCGCCGCGATTTTGGGCGTGGAATTCGCTCAGGGGCGTGCGCTTGATGTAGCCCATGTGCGAGATGGTGATAATCATCTCGTCGTCAGAGTAGAAGTCTTCGGGGTTGAACTCTTCGGAAGAGTAGACAATCTCCGAGCGGCGCGCGTCGCCGTATTTTTCCTTCACCTCCAGCAGCTCGTCCTTGATGACCTTGCGGCACAAGTCGTCGTTGGCCAATATTTCTTCCAAATAGGCTATCTGTTTCTTTATCTCCTCGTACTCGGCGTGCAGCTGGTCCTGCATAAGTCCCGTCAGCTGGCGCAGGCGCATCTCCACGATGGCGCGCGCCTGGATTTCGGTCAGTTGGAAACGCTCCATCAATCCCGCAATGGCGTCGTTGGGCGTCTTGGCGGCGCGGATGATGCGGATGACCTCGTCAATATTGTCCGAAGCAATGATGAGACCTTCCAAGATGTGCGCACGTTCCTTGGCCTTGCGCAGGTCGAACTTCGTGCGGCGGATGACCACGTCGTGGCGGTGCTCCACGAAGTAGCGGATGAGGTCCTTGAGGTTGAGCAGGCGCGGGCGTCCGTGTACGAGAGCCACGTTGTTGACGCTAAACGACGTCTGCAGCTGGGTGAGCTTGTAGAGCTTGTTCAACACCACGCTGGCGTTGGCGTCGCGCTTCACGTCGATGACGATGCGCATGCCTTCGCGGTCGGACTCGTCGTTGGCGTTCGTCACGCCTTCTATCTTCTTCTCGTTGGCCAGGTCGGCTATGTATTTGATGAGCTCGGCCTTGTTCACGCCGTAGGGGATTTCGGTCACCACGATTTTATCGTGCGTGGCTCCGGTCTCAATCTCGGCCTTGGCGCGCATCACCACCCTGCCCCTTCCGGTCAGGTAGGCTTCGCGCACGCCACTCATACCATATATATATCCCCCCGTGGGGAAGTCGGGAGCCTTGACGTAGTCCATCAGCTCCTCGACGGTGATGTCGTTGTTGTCGATGTAGGCCACACAGGCGTCTATCACCTCGGCCAGGTTGTGCGTAGGCATGTTGGTGGCCATGCCGACGGCGATGCCGGAAGCTCCGTTCACTAACAGGTTGGGGATGCGCGTAGGCATCACGGTGGGTTCCTGCAGGGTATCGTCGAAGTTGTTCGTCATGTCCACGGTCTCCTTGTCGATGTCCTGCATCATGTCCTCGCCTATCTTGCGCAGGCGGCACTCGGTGTAACGCATGGCCGCGGGGCTGTCGCCGTCCACCGAACCGTAGTTACCCTGCCCGTCCACCAGCATATAGCGCATAGCCCAAGGCTGCGCCATACGCACCAGCGCGCCGTAGACGGAAGAGTCGCCGTGGGGATGGTATTTACCCAACACCTCACCTACGACTCTGGCTGATTTTTTATAAGGTTTGTCGGACGTGTTTCCCAGCCCCATCATGCCGTAGAGTATGCGGCGGTGTACGGGCTTGAAACCGTCTCTCACATCCGGAAGGGCACGCGCCACGATTACCGACATGGAGTAATCGATGTACGATGACTTCATTTCCTCCTCGATGTTGATTTTTATAATTCTGTCTTGTTCAAGCATTTACAATGTTTTTTATTAATAACAATCTCTTCTTTCACGAAAAACCACGCTAAGGTACGGCTTTTCCCCGACATACACAAATCTTTTTTGCCGGAAACTTAAAAATCCGTCCAACTTTTCATTCTTAAGTAGCTAAGTAATTAATCATATTTAGTTTATGCCATAAAATTTATACGTATCCATTTTTCAGCCGCAGATGACGCGGATGACGCGGATTTTTAAAGGGGCTTCACCCAAATCTTTGCCCATTCTGAGCGTAGCTAATCTCCCGCACACAGAGGAGATGTTTCACTCCATTCAGCATGACAAAAGAAAAAGTCTGCGTTCATCTGCGTATTCTGTGTCGTCTGCGTTCCCTGTGACAGATAAATCATCATTTAATTTTGCACACTTGCTTAAAAGATTATTATCCAACTTTTTTACCAGAACATCGTTTGCATCTGTTAACACTTACAAGAGACGTGTGGTGACAGTTGTGACAGTTGACAGTTACTAAAATCCAAAAAACAGGGTTGAGGAAGAAAGCATCAAATAAATATTATATTATATATATATATAATATAATTATAAATGTCAAACTCTTCTCCATCGGCTGAAAATCGAAAATCGCTAACTGTCAACTGTCACAACTGTCACCACACGCTCTTGTAAAATGTTAAAAAGTGCAAACCAACAATGGCGGCTTTGGGTGAAAAAAAAAGAAACGCGGGGCATTACAGGCACAACAATTGCCCCAATGGGCATTCGGGGGAAAGCAGGCTGACTGTGTTTGGTCGAGTGCTTGCCATTCCTTCGTGAAAAGATTGTTTTGGCACACTATTTGCAGAAAAAAGAATACCCCTATTAGACAATAAGTAAATGGGGTATTTATGCGTGTGTTTATTTTTCGGCCGCGTCATCTGCGGATGAAAAATCAGACAACACACAGCCCGACAAACTATCATTTGCTTATGCGTTTGCCGGATGAACAAAAAAAATATGTATCTTTGCAACCAATTAACACGGAGATAACTACATGAACAATCAATTTTCGCAAAAAGTTTCGGAAGTACTGGCTTATAGCAAGGAAGAAGCCGACCGACTGAGAACCAACTACATAGGTCCCGGGCACCTGTTGCTGGGAATCCTGCGCCAAGGAACGGGAAAGGCCGTGGAGGCACTACGCAAACTTGATGCAAACCTCGCACAAATAAAGGCGCACGTTGAAAGCTTGGTAAGAAACACCGAAATCAGCTACCAAGGGACGTTGGCCAATGGCGAAATGCCATTGTCAGAAGACGCCTCGCGTGTATTGAAAATCAGCATATTGGAGGCACGCCTGCTCAAAAGTCCCGTGGCAGACACGGAACATATCCTGCTGGCCATCCTCAAGAATGACGACAGCGTGGCATCGGTGGTGCTGGAGGATAACAACATCACTTATGAAGCCGTGTTTGAACTGCTTACGCAGAAATCGGCCAACCCAAACGCGGGAATGGGCTTTGCCGAGGACGACGAAGACGACGAGGACGAGATGCTGCCCGCCCGCTCTGACAATATGGCAGGCACCGGGCAGGGAGGATATGCCACTTCGGCACAGACCGCCCCCAAGAAACCTACGAACGACACGCCCGTGCTGGACAACTTCGGCACGGACATCACCCGCGCCGCCGCCGAGGGACGGCTGGACCCCGTGGTGGGACGCGAGCGCGAGATTGAGCGTCTGGCCCAAATCCTGAGCCGCCGCAAGAAGAACAATCCCGTGCTCATTGGCGAGCCGGGCGTGGGCAAGTCGGCCATCGTTGAGGGGCTGGCCCTGCGCATCAACGAGAAGAAAGTGTCGCGCGTGCTGTTCGACAAGCGCGTGGTGATGCTCGACATGTCCGCCGTCGTGGCCGGCACGAAATACCGCGGCCAGTTTGAGGAGCGCATCCGCTCCATCATCAACGAGCTGCAGAAGAACCCCAACGTCATCCTCTTCATCGACGAGATACACACCATCGTGGGCGCTGGCTCGGCCCCCGGCACTATGGACGCCGCCAATATGTTGAAGCCCGCCTTGGCGCGCGGCGAGATACAGTGCATAGGCGCCACCACGCTGGACGAATACCGCAAGAGCATCGAGAAGGACGGCGCCCTGGAACGGCGTTTCCAGAAAATCATCGTCGAGCCTACATCGGAAGAAGAGACGTTGCAGATATTGCGGAACATCAAGGAGAAATATGAGGACCACCACAACGTGCGCTACACCGACGAGGCACTGGAGGCCTGCGTGCGGCTCACGGCGCGCTACATCAGTGACCGCAGCTTCCCCGACAAGGCCATCGACGCCTTGGACGAAGCCGGATCCCGCGTACACCTGACACACATCAGCGTGCCCCGCGAGATAGAAGACCAAGAGAAGCTCATCGAGATGGCACGCCTGCAAAAGGCCGAGGCCGTGCGCTCGCAAAACTTCGAGCTGGCCGCCGGATACCGCGACCGCGAGAAGACGCTCTCCGCCCAGCTGGACCGTATGAAGGAGGAATGGGAAAGAACGCTGAAAGACCAACGCGAGACCGTGGGCGAGGAAGAAGTGGCAGGCGTGGTGTCTATGATGTCGGGCGTGCCCGTGCAGCGTATGGCACAGGCCGAGGGCATCCGGCTCGCGGGTATGAAGGAGGAGCTGCGCTCCAAGGTCATCGGGCAAGACGCGGCCATCGACAAGGTGGTGAAGGCCATCGTGCGCAGCCGCGTGGGACTGAAAGACCCCAACCGCCCCATCGGCACCTTTATGTTCCTGGGACCCACGGGCGTGGGCAAGACCCATCTGGCCAAACAGCTGGCACGCTTTATGTTCGGCTCGGACGACGCGCTGATACGCATCGACATGAGCGAATATATGGAGAAGTACACCGTGTCGCGTATGATTGGCGCTGCGCCGGGCTACGTGGGCTACGAGGAAGGCGGACAGCTGACCGAGCGAGTGCGCCGCAAGCCCTACTCCATCATCCTGCTGGACGAGATTGAGAAAGCCCATCCCGACGTGTTCAACATCCTGCTGCAAGTGCTGGACGAAGGACGCCTGACGGACAACACGGGCCGCACGATAGACTTCAAGAATACGGTCATCATCATGACCTCCAACATAGGCACGCGCCAACTCAAGGAGTTTGGACGGGGCGTGGGCTTCGCCGCACAGACCCGCACGGACGACCGCGAATACTCGCGCGGGGTGATACAGAAGGCGCTGAACAAGACTTTCTCGCCCGAATTCCTGAACCGTCTGGACGACATCATCACCTTCGACCAGCTTTCGCTGGAGGACATCGTGAAGATAGTGGACATCGAGCTGGACGCCCTGCGCGGACGCATCGAGTCCATCGGCTACCACTTGGAGGTGAGCGACGAGGCCAAGCAATTCTTGGGCAAGAAGGGCTATGACGTACAATACGGCGCCCGCCCCCTGAAGCGTGCCGTGCAGACCTACCTGGAGGACAGTCTGTCGGAAATGATTGTAGACGACAAGCTGCAGCCAGACGACACCATCCGCGTCACGTGGGACGGAAGCGCCGAGACACTGAGCATAGGGAGGTAGAAAGTTTTCGCATTGTGGAACAACAAAAACAACTTAAAAAATCCATCCGCTTCTTTAATGACCGAGAAGTGAGGGCGGTATGGGATGATGAAAATAATTGCTGGTGGTTTTCGGCAACCGATATTGTCCGGGCTATCAATAACGAACCGGATTATACGAAAGCCGGAAACTATTGGCGATGGCTAAAACGAAAGCTGAAGCAGGGAGGCATCCAACTCGTGAGTGCCACTCACGGGTTCAAATTTGAAGCTCCGGACGGGAAGTTGCGCGTAGCAGATGTACTTAATAGTGAAGCCGTTGCCTTATTGGCTAAACATTATCCCAACAATAGGGCGAACGAATTCCTTGATTGGTTCACTTATAGCGATAATACATTAGACGGACAAAGCCGGAAAAAAGCCTATCAGTTGTATGAAAGCGGACTGCTGCGTACTCTCGAACCCGGTAGTTTGAAATGTCTGCAACAGATTCATGCCTATATTTTTGGCGGGCTGTACGATTTCGCAGGGCAAATACGCACAAAGAATATTTCAAAAGGTGGATTTACTTTTGCCAACTGTTTGCATTCCCCGAAACGCTGCAAATAATTGAACTATTTTACATTTTTAATTCATCCTAAATATCGGGTCATCTATCGTTATACAAAAACGAGATTGTATATTGTGACGTTTTATGCCACGATGATGAATATATAAATAAAATCGGGGCACTTATCTTCCTCCGTTTTTTGCCCCGGCGTTTCTCCAAACAAAAAATTCTTATTACCTTTGCGGGTCAAAAAACCGATAATAACAAAAAAACATAGAATATGAATATCTCTTATAATTGGCTGAAAGAGTATGTAGACTTCGACCTTACGCCGGACGAAGTGGCCGCGGCGCTCACCTCCATCGGACTGGAGACGGGCGGCGTGGAAGAAGTGCAGAGCATCAAAGGCGGATTGGAAGGACTGGTCATCGGAGAGGTGCTGACGTGCGTGCCGCACCCCAACTCGGACCATATGCACGTGACGACCGTCAACCTGGGCGACGGGGGAGAGCCCGTGCAGATCGTATGCGGGGCGCCGAACGTGGCCGCCGGGCAAAAAGTGGTGGTCGCCACGCTGGGCACCAAGCTGTATGACGGCGACGAGTGCTTTACCATCAAGAAGTCGAAGCTGCGCGGCGTGGAATCAAACGGTATGATTTGCGCCGAGGACGAAATAGGCATCGGCACCGACCACGCGGGCATCATCGTGCTGCCCGAGGACGCCGTGCCCGGCACACCGGCCAAGGATTATTACAACATCAAGAGCGACTATGTGCTGGAGGTGGACATCACGCCCAACCGCGCGGACGCTTGCTCGCACTATGGCGTGGCGCGCGACCTCTACGCCTGGCTGGTGCAAAACGGACGGCAGGCCACGTTGTACCGCCCGTCGGTGGACGCTTTCCGGGTGGAAAACCACGACCTCGACATCGACGTGCAAGTGGAAAACGCCGAGGCGTGCCCCCACTATGCGGGCGTCACCGTGAAGGGCGTCACCGTGAAGGAAAGCCCCGAATGGCTGCAAGAGAAATTGCGCGTCATCGGCCTGCGCCCCATTAACAACGTGGTGGACGTGACCAACTACATCGTCCACGCCTTCGGGCAGCCCCTGCATTGCTTCGACGCGGACACCATCAAGGGAGGGGCGGTCATCGTGAAGACGATGCCGCAGGACACCCCCTTCGTCACGCTGGACGGCGTGGAGCGCAAGCTGGACGAGCGCGACCTTATGATATGCAACCGCGAGGAGCCGATGTGCATCGCGGGCGTTTTCGGAGGGCTCGACTCGGGCTCTACCGAGCAGACGAAGGACGTCTTCCTGGAGAGCGCCTACTTCCATCCTACGTGGGTGCGCAAGACGGCGCGCCGCCACGGGCTGAACACGGACGCCTCTTTCCGCTTCGAGCGCGGCATCGACCCCAACAGCGTCATCTATTGCCTCAAGCTGGCCGCCCTTATGGTGAAGGAACTGGCCGGAGGCACCATCTCGTCCGAAATAAAAGATGTTTGCGCGCGCGAGTTCCCGCCTTTCCGCGTGGAGCTTCCCTATGCGTACGTACACGAGCTGGTGGGCAAGGAAATCCCTACGGACACCATCAAGAGCATCGTGCGCAGCCTGGAGATGGACATCGCCGGCGAGACGCCCGAAGGGCTGACCCTCGACGTGCCCGCCTACCGCGTGGACGTACAACGCCCGTGTGACGTCGTGGAAGACATCCTCCGCATCTACGGATATAATAATGTAGAGATACCTACCACGTTGAAGTCGAGCCTCACCACGAAAGGCGAGCACGACAAGTCCAACGAGCTTCAGAACCTCGTGGCAGAGCAGCTCGTGGGGTGCGGATTCAACGAGATACTGAACAACTCCCTCACCAAGGCCGCTTACTACGACGGGCTGGAGAGCTATCCGGCGGACAACCTGGTGCGCCTGCTCAACCCGCTCAGCTCCGACCTGAACGTCCTGCGCCAGACGCTCCTCTTCGGCGGCTTGGAGAGCATCGTGCGCAACGCCAACCGCAAGAACGCCGACCTGAAATTCTTTGAGTTCGGAAACTGCTACCGCTTCCGCGCGGACAAGAAGAGCGACGAGAAGCCCTTGGCGCCCTACTCGGAGAGCCAGCATATGGCCCTGTGGGTGACGGGCAAGCGGGTGGCCAACTCGTGGGCGCATCCCGAGGAGGACAGCACGGTGTACGAGCTGAAGGCCTACGTGGAGAACGTCTTCCTGCGCCTCGGGCTGGATATGCGTTCGCTGGTGGTGGGGAACCTGGCCAACGACCTATACGCCACCGCCCTCAGCATCGACACGCGCGGAGGCAAACGCCTGGCCACGCTGGGCGTAGTGACCCGCAAGATTCTGAAAGCGATGGACATCGACAACGAAGTGTACTACGCCGAACTGAATTGGGACGAGCTGATGAAGGCCGTGCGCAACCACAAGGTGAGCTACACGGAGCTGACCAAATTCCCCGCCGTGAAGCGCGACTTGGCCTTGCTCATCGACAAGAAGGTGCAGTTTGCCGAAATAGAGCGCGTCGCCTACGAGACGGAAAAGAAACTCCTGAAGAAAGTCGAACTCTTCGACGTGTACGAAGGCAAGAACCTGGAGGCGGGCAAGAAGAGCTACGCCGTAAGCTTCACCCTGCAAGACGAGAACGCTACGCTGAACGACAAGCAGATAGACAAAATTATGCAGAAGCTCATCGCCAACCTGCAAAACAAGCTGGACGCGAAGCTGCGCTAAAAAAAGAAGCGTTACGTTACAATATAACAATAACGGATATTGAAAACTATAATCATATAATTTAAAATCTTACTCCAATGGGAAGAGCATTTGAATATAGAAAAGCTACTAAGCTGAAAAGATGGGGCCATATGGCCAAAACATTCACCCGTCTGGGCAAACAAATCGCCATCGCCGTAAAGGCTGGCGGTCCCGAACCCGAGAACAACCCGGCACTGCGCTCGGTCATAGCTACCTGCAAGCGCGAAAATATGCCGAAGGACAACATCGAGCGTGCCATCAAGAACGCTATGGGCAAGGACCAGAGCGACTACAAGGGAATGACTTACGAGGGATACGGTCCCCACGGTGTGGCCGTGTTCGTTGACACGCTGACCGACAATACCACCCGTACCGTGGCCGACGTGCGCTCGGTGTTCAACAAGTTCGGCGGAAACTTGGGCACGACCGGCTCACTGGCTTTCCTCTTCGACCACAAGTGCGTGTTCACCTTCAAGAAGAAAGACGGTATGGATATGGACGAATTCATCCTCGATATGATAGACTATGACGTGGACGAGGAGTATGACGAAGACCCCGAAGAAGGCACCATCACCATCTACGGCGACCCCAAGAGCTATGCCGCCATCCAGAAGCACCTGGAGGAGCAGGGTATGGAGGACGTAGGTGGCGAGTTTACTTACATCCCCAACGACCAGAAAGAAGTGACGCCCGAACAGCGTGAGACCATCAACAAGATGGTGGAGCGCCTGGAAGAGTTTGACGACGTGCAGACGGTGTACACCAATATGAAGCCGGAAGAAGGAGACGAATAAGGCTATGACGTACCGATATAAGACACACGGCACCTGCAGCACGGACATTGACTTGGTGGTGGAGGACGGCGTCCTGAAAGACGTGGAGTTTTGGGGCGGATGCAACGGAAACCTGCAAGGCATCTCACGGCTGGTCAAAGGGATGCGCGTGGAGGACATCATCAAGCGTCTGGAGGGCATACGGTGTGGTATGAAAACCACTTCGTGCCCCGACCAGCTTTGCCAGGCCCTGCACGCTATGGGCTATTGACGTGGGCGTATGAAGAATATCCTGAAAGACCTGCGCCGCAAGGACCACAAGCGATACCTGGGCGGGCTTGACCTCTTCCGCTACATCGGGCCCGGGCTGCTTGTCACGGTGGGTTTCATCGACCCCGGCAATTGGGCGTCGAACTTTGCGGCGGGGTCTGAATTCGGCTACGCTTTGTTGTGGGTGGTGACGCTCTCCACGGTGATGCTCATCATCCTGCAGCACAACGTGGCCCACCTGGGCATCGCCACCGGGCTTTGCCTTTCCGAAGCCGCCACGAAATACACCCCCGCGTGGGTTTCGCGCCCTATATTGGGCACGGCGGTGCTGGCCAGTATCTCCACTTCGCTGGCCGAGATTCTGGGTGGAGCCATCGCCTTGGAGATGCTCTTCGGCGTGCCCATCGGGTGGGGAGCGGTGCTCACCACGGCTTTTGTGTGTGTGATGCTTTTCACCAATTCTTATAAACGCATTGAGCGGGCCATTATCGGATTTGTATCCGTTATTGGCCTTTCGTTCATTTACGAGCTTTTCTTGGTCGATGTCGATTGGCCGGCCGCCACCCGCGCGTGGGTCACCCCCTCGCTGCCCGAAGGCAGCCTGCTGGTGGTGATGAGCGTGCTGGGAGCCGTGGTGATGCCCCATAACCTTTTTCTCCACTCCGAGGTGGTGCAGAGCCGCGAGTTCAACAAGCGCGATGACGCCTCCATCCGGCGCGCGCTGAAGTACGAGTTGTTCGATACACTTTTCTCTATGCTGGTGGGCTGGGCCATCAATAGCGCAATGATTCTGCTTGCGGCGTCCACATTCTTTCAGGCAGGCGTCGAGGTGGAAGAGTTGCAACAAGCCAAGTCTTTGCTCGAACCTTTGTTGGGAGCCAATGCCGGAGTGGTGTTCGCGTTGGCGTTGTTATTGGCGGGCGTGTCGTCCACCATCACCAGTGGAATGGCGGCAGGGTCCATCTTTGCGGGTATGTTCGGTGAGTCCTACCACATCAAGGACAGCCATTCGCAGGTGGGCGTGGCACTTTCGTTAGGCATCGCCCTGCTCCTGATATTCTTCATCGGCGACCCCTTCAAAGGCCTGCTTGTATCCCAGATGGTGCTCAGCATTCAGTTGCCTTTCACGGTGTTTTTGCAGGTCTACCTCACTTCTTCCCGCCGGGTGATGGGTGCGTATGCCAATAGCCGTTGGAGTGCGTTTGTGTTATACGCCATAGCGAGCGTAATGACCGTGCTCAATGTGATGTTGTTGTTTTCGGTGGGATAAATGGGAATTTAACTGTGTGTTTACGATAGACCACAGATGACACAGATTAGACGAGATGACCACAGATTTTTATTTTTTCTGTGGCGAAGCCTTTTAAAATCTGTGTAAATCTGTCTTATCTGTGTCATCTGTGGTCCATTGAATACACAGCGCAGCC
>CALUIQ010000002.1 GCA_944320735.1 uncultured Bacteroides sp.
ATTACTGTAATTCTTCATTAGCTTCGCTCAAAACGTCTTTTGATTGTTTTAATAGCGGAATAGTCATCATTCTTATTTCTTCATTAAAGCGCGCTTGCGCGCGCATAAATTCCCATTTATCACCTACGCATTTGTCAGATGAACCTTATGATACACTCTCTTTTAGGTCTAAAAGCGAACATTTTTAGAAAGAGCAACAAAATAATATCATAATGGAAACATTCCTTCAAATGGTCGCCCGCGACCTTTACCATAAAATAGGAAACGACATGAGCCGGACGGCCATCGTCTTCCCCAACAAACGAGCCAGCCTGTTTTTCAACGAATACCTGGCCACGCAAAGCGAGCGTCCCTTATGGTCGCCCGCCTACGTCAGCATCAATGACCTCTTCAACCATATGTCCACTTTGAAGAGCGGAGATCCCATCCGTCTGGTATGCGAACTCTACAACGTGTTTCGCAAGGAAACCCAAAGCGAGGAGACGTTGGACGACTTCTATTTTTGGGGCGAACTCCTCATCAGCGACTTTGATGACGTAGACAAGAACCTGGTAAAGGCCGATGACCTCTTCAGCAATTTGAAGGACTTGAAGGATATTATGCCCACACCCGACTACTTAGACGAAGAACAGGCAGAAGCCATCCAACGGTTCTTCCAAAACTTCTCACTGGAAAAACGCACGGAACTGAAAGAACGCTTCATAAAGCTTTGGGACAAGCTGGGCGACATCTATCACCGCTACAAACAACGCCTGAGCGAATTGGGCATCGCCTACGATGGTATGCTCTATCGGCAAGTTATGGAAGAACTGGATATGAGTCGATTAGACTACGACCGATATGTTTTTGTAGGCTTCAACGTACTGAACAAAGTAGAACACGATTTCTTCAAGAGGCTGTATGACGCCGACAAAGCTTGGTTCTATTGGGATTACGACGTATTCTACACGCGACTTCCGGGAGAGAAAACACCACCTTTCAAGCACGAAGCAGGCGAGTTCATCCTGCGTAACCTGAACGACTTCCCCAACCAGCTTCCAGAGTCGTGTTTCGATGTGATGAGCCGTCCAAAGCGGGTGCGCTACATCTCCGCACCGACCGAAAACGCACAAGCCCGATACCTCTCTGCCCTATTGGCAGACGAACATCTGAGAGGATATGATGAAAAGGAAAACGCCGTTGTGCTGTGTAACGAATCGCTATTGTTGCCTGTCCTCCACACGCTTCCGTCCAACATCCAAAACGTCAACATCACCATGGGATTCCCCTTGGCGCAGACTCCCATTTATAGTTTGATAAACGCCCTGACGGAACTGCAAACCACGGGGTACCGAAGCGACACGGGACGTTTCAGTTATGAAGCCGTGCTGTCCGTCCTGCGCCACCCCTACATACGACGCCTGACGCCTCAAGCCGAAACCTTGGAGCGACGCCTGACACAAGACAACCGTTTCTACCCCCTACCCTCCGAACTCCGGACAGACGAATGGACAGACAAGATATTTACTCCACAAGAAGGTATCCAAGCCTTATGCGCCTACCTGACCGAACGCATCAAGGATGTATCCACACTCTATCGCGTTCCTCAAGAAGAAGACACTACGGACCTCTACGGGCAACTGTACCGTGAATCGCTGTTTAAAAGCTATACCTTGATTAGCCGCCTGCAAAGTCTCGCGGAGGAAGGGGCTTTGCAGAACATTCGTACCGACACGCTGAAACGCCTGATGAATCGCTTGCTGACCTCCGCCAGCATCCCTTTCCATGGCGAACCGGCCATCGGCCTGCAAGTAATGGGTGTATTGGAGACACGTAACCTGGACTTCCGCAACCTGGTGATGCTGTCGGTCAACGAAGGCCAGCTCCCCAAGGCGGGAGGCGAATCCTCGTTTATCCCCTACAACCTGCGCAAAGCCTTCGGTATGACCACCATCGAACATAAGAACGCCGTCTACGCCTACTATTTCTACCGTTTGTTGCAACGGGCTGAAAACGTCACGCTGATGTACAACACCTCTTCAGATGGACTAAATCGGGGAGAGATGTCTCGCTTTATGTTGCAATACTTGGTGGAAGCCCCCCAGGAAATCACGCGCGAATATTTGGAAGCCGGACAGGCACTGCAAACATCTCCCACCGTCAGCATCGAAAAAACACCCGAAATCGTGAAGCGGCTGTGCGACATATACGATGTCCGCCTGCATCCCGACGCGTTTTTGTCTCCTTCGGCATTGAACGCCTACTTGGATTGCCGCCTGCGTTTCTACTATCGCTATGTGGCCAGACTGAAACAACCCGATGAAGTGACGCCCGAGATAGATTCGGCTCTGTTTGGTACCATCTTCCATCGCTCAGCCGAATTGGTGTACACCGACTTGACCGCACACGGCAAGGAAATACGCAAGGAGGATTTGGAGAATTTATTGAAAGACGAAGTCAAGCTACAAAGCTACGTCGACAGGGCTTTTAAAGAAGATTTCTTCCACGTCTCCGAGAAAGAGCACCCCGAGTATAACGGCACCCAACTGATACATGCCAAGGTCATCGGTTCGTATTTGAAACAACTCTTGCACAACGACTTGCAATATGCTCCTTTCCGTATGGAGGGAATGGAACAAGAAGTGAGAGAAACCATAGAGGTGGACACGCCCCAAGGAAGGTTGCCCATCCAAATAGGTGGCACCATAGACCGCATGGACAGCAAAGAAGGCACCCTGCGCATCGTAGATTACAAGACAGGAGGCAAGCCCAAGACACCGGAGGACATCAAGCAACTGTTCACACCTGCCGAAGGACGCCCCAACTACATTCTGCAAACGTTTCTGTATGCCGCCATCCTTTGCCACAAGCAGCCTATGAAGGTGGCACCCGCCTTACTCTATATTCACCGGGCGGCATCAGACACTTACTCACCGGTCATCGAAATGGGAGCGGCACGCCAGCCCAAAATCCCCGTTACCGACTTCGGTCAGAAGGAACATGAATTTTGGACGGAACTACACGCCTTGCTCCACGAGTTGTTCGACCCGCAAGTACCTTTCAGCCAAACGGAGCACCCCCAGCAATGCGAATTTTGCGACTTCAAACGGCTGTGCAGAAGATAATACTTTCTTTATGCTTTCGGCTTTTTAATTTGGTTCTTCCGAAGAATGCGTAGGTGATAAATGGGAATTTAACTGTGTGTTTACGATAGGCCACAGATGACACAGATTAGACGAGATGACCACAGATTTTTATTTTTTCTGTGGCGAAGCCTTTTAAAATCTGTGTAAATCTGTCTTATCTGTGTCATCTGTGGTCCATTGAATACACAGCGCAGCC
>CALUIQ010000003.1 GCA_944320735.1 uncultured Bacteroides sp.
CTACCGGTTGCGTTTCCATTCAGGAAGAAAAGAAAGATGTGTTGTCTTCAATAGACCAATATAAAGTGGTACTGAACGCTCCCCCCGCGAAAGTGCCTTCCACCAAGACTTCGGATGGAGCTTTGGCTGGAAATGGTGATTTGGGCATAACCTTGGGAGGTACTCCGGATAGCCTTACCCTGTATGTCGGAAAAAACGATTTTTGGTTGGCTTATCCGGTTTATCCCGGAGGAATAGCCTCACCGGGCGGATTGGATTTGCAGATCCCCGTTTTAAAGGATGCAGACTATCTGGTAGAACAGTTGCCCGGAAGTGCGGAGATACAGGGACGGTTTACCCGTGGTGACACTTGCTTGAAGATGTCGGCTTGGGTGGCCGCCTTGCGCAACTGGATTGTCGTTGAGCTGGAATCCAACCGTCAGCTTGACGTGTCTCTGCGGTTATGGGCTACGGAAGGCTTGTCTTCCATCAACAGCAATGGCAACGAGCCGGTGGCGTGGGTGACTCGTTCGTTTGTAGATTTACCTTCGTTGCGCTGGCCTTCACACATTGCTATGGCTTTGGGCGTTCCCGGCCAGCCGCAATCAGGCTCGTCTGTTCTTTCGCTGCAACCCGGTGTAAAGCAATGGATGGTGGTTACGGCATACACCAATCACGATACCGGTCAATGGAAGGAGCGGACGATAGCCGAGGCCGGACAAATCACAGCCGATATGTTGCGACAGGCTAAAAAGGAACATCAGGATTGGTGGAGGAGTTTCTGGGAAGAATCTTCCGTGTCCATCCACGATGAAGAATTGGAACAGCTTTATTATATGTCCCAATACCTTTTTGCCTGTTCGTCTCGTAGCGGAAAGTTTGCGCCGGGGATATGGGGACCTTTCGTCACGTGCGACAATGCGGCGTGGGGAGGCGATTACCATCTGAACTACAATTACCAGGCTCCTTATTGGGCGGCTTACTCTTCCAACCACATCCATCTGACGGACAATTTCGACCAACCGTTGCTGGACTATATGGAGTCCGGTCGGAAACACGCCAAGGAATTGCTGAACTGCCGAGGTATTTATTATCCCGTAGGTATCGGCCCCAAAGGACTGTGCACGTCTATGTGGCCTTTCACACCGGAAGAGATGATGGAGAAATACGCCACTACGGAAAATACCATTGATGGCGGTTATAAATTCTTGGGACAGAAAATCAATGCCGTATTCAGTGTCGGCAATATGCTGATGCGCCACTACAGCACGTATGACGAAGAATACGCTCGCCGAGTATATCCCTATCTGTTGGCGTGCGCGGACTTTTGGGAAGATTACCTTTGCTTGGAAGACGGACGTTATGTCATTAAGATGGACCACTTCAACGAAGTGATGCCCAACAAGCGGAACCACGGACAATGGCGTCACCGGTTGGGCGATTTTAATTCCACGCTTTCTTTAGGACTGGTCCGGATGTTATTCCAAGGCGTTATGGATATGAGCGAGTTCCTGCAAGCCGATGCGGACAGGCGTCCTAAATGGGAAGACATACTGGCTCGTCTGAGTGACTATCCCGTAGTCCGCAATGCCGATGGCCGTCTTACTCTGAGGAATATGGAGAAAGCTCCTAAAGGGGTGGAGAATACGCCCGCAGGGCTAAACCGTGTATCCATCCACGGACTGATATTGCCGGGCGGAGTGGCAGGACCTGTGACGGACTCCGTGTTCAACGCCATCTTGCTGGACGATGTCAGCCATTGGAAGGACAAAATGCGCCGTGCGGACGATTGGGGCAATACCTATAATAATGGTATAGAGACTTGTTATCCCGGGGCCGTGAGGGTAGGTTATCCCGCCCAAGAAATCTTGGAGCATCTGAAGAAACGTATCGCCCTAACCTTATACCCCAATGGTTGGATTGTGCAAGGTGGCGGAGGCATTGAGACGTTGGCCGCTGTCCCGTTGACCATCAACGAGATGTTGTTGCAAAGCTATGAGGGTACGGTGCGTGTCTTCCCCAACTGGGACAGAAACCGTGACGCTTCATTCAACCAATTGCGTGCCTACGGTGCGTTTCTGGTCAGCGGTAGTTTGAAAGGAGGAAGGATTGAAGCGGTGAGCCTGACCAGCGAGAAAGGAAGACCCTGCCGAATGGAGAACCCCTGGCCGGGCAAAGAAGTCGAGTTGTGGCGCAACGGAACGAAAGCGGAAACGCTCAGCGGCAAGTATCTGACGTTTCCTACTTCGGCAGGCGAACAAATAGAACTGAAGGGGAAACTCTGACGCGAGAGCGTGAGTTGTGTATGTTGTTCGCGGATGGCGGCAAACCGTATAAAGAGCCGGTTTGCCGCCATTTGCATCTAAATCTTTCTTGAAATCCCTATTTATTGGGAAGCTGATAGTACAGAATCCTAATTATTGATTGTGTGTTAGGATTACGGAGCGTGTCAATACGGGAGGGAAAATCCTATTTTGACACGCTTTCTTCGCATACGGCCATCTCCGCTCCCCGGAATACCACTTTTAGCAGGTGCAAGCAGGTGTCTGTGCAAAGCCGTTGAACTACCTTGTCCGCACTGTACTTCTTTAGTTGTTCGTCCGCCTCTCGGCTTTTCGCTTCCACCTCCGCGTCCGTGGCCGTGGGATTAACGTATTTCAACTCCATAATGTAACTGTGAGCGATGTCCGCATAGCGTGCCTTGTCCGGTAGCATCAGGAAATCGCTGTAGCCGTAGTTCAACTCTATTTCCGGCTCCACCAAGTAGAGGGAGTTCAAAGCTAGGTATGCTTTGAAGAAGCCCTGTAGGTTGTGCTCGCCCCGGATGCTGTCACGGATGGAGGAGTTTTCCTTATAAGCTTCGGCTATGCGGCGGATTAGTGGTTGCCAGTTGCCCTCGTAGGTCATCAAGTCCATTTCGTTTTGTAAGGCGGTAATATCCATCGGCACGCTCCGCTCGAAATAGTCCCGCATGAAGGACCAATACTGCTCTTTCACACAATTGTTCGGGATGACCATTTCAATACGTCTTCCGACAGTTTTGTGCATGGTCAGCAGGCCGTAGTAATAAAGCAGGCTCCGGAAATTGTTGTCGTCTGTCACGTACTCGGCGGGGAAAGACGTCTTCAGGTTCATCAGCACGGAACCCGTGGCGGCAATCTCCTCGATGACGCTCATTCGGTTCTCCCGCTGGTTGCCCCGGTCGATGTCCGCCAGCATCTTCAGCTTCTTGTAGTCCGTGCGGATGTTCTTGTCCACCATCTCCTTGGGAGCACGGTTATAAAGAACTTGGTTGCGCAGGTAATAGAGCACCATATCGCAGTTGTAGATACGATCCTCATCGAGACATTCTTCCGCGAAGCAATAGTTGTTGTACCACGGCTTCATCTCCTCCAGCATCGCCTCGATGTCCGCTTCCGCACGCAGTTTGCCGTTGTCTTGGAAGTAGCGGAACATCGTGCGCACATCGTTCTCCGAGAAGCCCAGCATGTCGTTGAAGCGCGGGTCTTGCGAAATGTTCCAGTCGATGTTGTACCCGCTCGAAAGGTCGTCCAGCGTCACGGGCGACACCCCGATGAGGAACACCCGGTTGAACATCGCCTTGAATAGTTTGAAGTATTCCCGGTAGAATCCGCTGGCGTGCGTCAGGTTGCGGAACACTTCCTTGCCCCCTTCACTGAGGATGACGTTGGTGAAGTTGTCGTACTCGTCTATAATTAGGTAAAGGGGATAGCCCAACTCCTGTGCCTTGCCATTGATGGAGCGCAGCTTGTTTGCGGCATCGGTAGTGGATTTTACCTCACGGAAGAAGTCTTCGTCGTAATAAGAGCGGTATCGCTCGATGAAACGGTCCAACTGTTTGGCGCAATAGTCGTTGAACGTGTACTCCAAGCGTTCCATACCTGCCCCCGCTTGGGAGAAGTCGAAGTAAATCACCTGGAACGAGTTCTTCAGCGGCGTGGAATGTTCGTGAATCCAAAGTCCGTCGAACAGTCGGTCGAACTTGTCCGCCTGCGCGATGTCATAGTAAGCCTGCATCATGCTCACGAACACGCTTTTGCCGAAACGGCGGGGACGGATTAGGAATAGATACTTGCCCGTATCTTCCAACAAAGGGAGATACATCGTCTTGTCTACATAATAGAAGTTCTCGTTCCGCACTTCCTCAAAGCGCGCCACTCCGTAGGGAATACCTTTTACTGCGTTCATCTTTGCTATGTTGATGGTGTAGGGCAAAGGTACGAAAAATAAAATAAATCAGAAATGATTTCGGAGCGTTCAATTTAAAATATTGTCGGCTTCCCCAACTTAATCAAGCTGAAAGGCAAAGTAAGCAATGATAAATGCCCAAGTAAGCTATGATACTTGGGCAAGTATCCAATAATACTTGAAAATGGATTCCGTGCAGATGCGGTGTTTTTACGAACAGCTTTTGTGCATCTCAACCGTTTAAATTCACATTTAAGGGGACGTCCCTTCGCATTTGAAGTGACGATGCGTCGCATTTAAAGGGAAAACGTATGAGATTAAATGTTGTTGGGGTGGAAAATAAGTGTTGGGTATCAGATAGTTTTAAATTTGATATGATAATGATAACAAATGATATGATTTTAATAGCCGTTTTTTCATTTTTTTTGTTTATTTGTTATCGTTAAAGTGATTGTATCATTAAAAACTGATTAACCATGAAGGATGTACTTTATTTACGAACGTTCGCGAGCCGAATCTTTTTTGCTTTAGTCGGCTGCGTTTTTGCCATGTCAGTTTGTGCGCAGAATGTGGTAGTGACAGGATCGGTGGTTGACTCGGACGGGAATCCACTGATTGGTGTGACGGTATTGGATATGGAGGATACGAGCAACGGCTCCATAACCGATGTGGAAGGCAATTTCTCGATACGAACTTCCCAAGGCGCTAAATTAAAATTCAGTTATGTAGGATATAAAGATGTGATAGAAACAGTT
>CALUIQ010000004.1 GCA_944320735.1 uncultured Bacteroides sp.
TCAATTGTCAGTCTTCTGAAATTCTCCAGCCATGAGAAAGAACGTTCCACAATCCATCGTTTAGGGAGAACCTGAAACTTGGACGGACATTCGTCAGGTCTGAGCACGACTTCCAATATCCATCCGAGTTTATCCTTGACCCAATCAGCCAAGTCTCCCTTGTAGCCTCCGTCTGCCAGGATTTTTACCAAGCGTGGAAATTTGTAATTGAGTTTCTCTATGACTTGCGGAGTGTCGTCAACGCAATAATCTCTTAGAAAGTATCTGAGACGTTGCAACTTAACCTCTGTCAACACCTAAATGTGTGCCTATTATATTCAGAAATATGCTTAAAAAAAGGCCATCCGAAGATGACCTTTCAGTGTATGTCTTGTGATTTTATTCACTCCAAAGCGGTTGGCTTTGCCAGTCCTTAACAAATCCCATAGCCGAAGTATCTACCATGGGATATTTTGACAATAAGGCAACAAGGCGCTGCTTGAATGTATTATTTGGACGGATAATGTCTACAAAGTGTTTCAAGATACAGAGGGTGAAAAACACACGTCCTTGTTGCACATTGTTATCAACCCAAGGGCGTAACGGTCTTGTCATGGTCGGTGCCCGTAAAGAAAGTGAACGGTTCCACAATCTTGCATAGTGGCAATATGAGCTCCGGGTCAGCGTGACAATGGTCATCTATGAAACGAATACAGGGACGGTCAGACTAAAATACCGTGCAACTTTTTTGCGTATCTGGTTACTTGCTATGTTCTCATACAGTCGGGTCAAAGTACCCAAAGGTATTATCTCGGCAATCATCTATGAAGGAGGGTACGGGTCATCATAGGACTGCTTGAAATGAACTATGAAATCCTCACGGCTGGTTTGTATCTCCTTATCAATAAGTGTCAAAGTCTTATTGAATTTGTCAGCATGGGCAAAACGTGAGGGGTTGCATTCTCCGGATGAGCCAAAAAAATCCCTTCCGACAAATGTGCCGGAAGGGATTTTCTAATGGTTTTGTATTTACACGAAGTAAATGGTGTCCGTACCGATGATTATTCGGCAGCAGGAGCTTCAGTCTCAGCGGCAGGAGCTTCGGCAGCGGCGGCCTCCTCGGCAGCCTTTGCAGCTTCAGCGGCTTCTGCAGCCTTGGCAGCTTCTTCAGCAGCCTTCTTTTCAGCCAATGCTTTTGCCTTGGCCTCGTTTACTTTCTGTTCTGCTTCCAGACGTACTTTGGCAGCGGCTTTCTTGGCTTCTTCGCTCTTGTTCTTCGCAGCCTCCAAACCTTTCTGCTTGTTGCTCTTCCAAGCTTCGAATTTAGCCTCGGCTTCGGCTTCGCCAAATGCGCCCTTGGCCACACCACCCAGAAGGTGCTTCTTCATGTAAACGCCTTCGCGAGAGAGGATGTTGCGTACGGTGTCAGTAGGCTGTGCGCCGTTCATCACCCATTTCAGTGCGCGTTCAAAGTTCAAATCTACTGTGGCAGGATTCGTGTTGGGGTTGTAAGTACCCACTTTTTCAATAAATTTACCATCACGTGGTGCTCTTGAGTCGGCAATGACGATGGAGTAGAAAGCGTAGCCTTTACGTCCGTGTCTTTGCAATCTGATTTTTGTTGCCATAAATGTTTATTAGTTTATTAATAAATTGATTTGAATGTGCTACTATCTCGTAATAGCGGGCGCAAAGGTACGGCTTTTTTTGTTAACCGGAAAATATTCTGACGGATTTTTTCATAGGGTCAGGAATATTTCCTTGGATACCTTAGCAGAATGGACAGCAGGGCGAGGATGCCCATACAAAAAGGGTAGTAGAGGTGGCCAACGATGCTGAGCGGCGACACGGCTGCCAGGCCGGAGGCGATGAGCATTTGGGCGCCATAAGGGATGATGCCTTGCACGAAGCACGAGAAGGTGTCCAGGATGCTGGCCACCTTGCGGCGGTCGAGTTGGAAATGCCGGCTGATGTTACGCGCAATGGGGCCTGTGGTGATGATGGCGATGGTGTTGTTGGCCGTACACAGGTTGGCGATGCTCACCAAGGCGGCGATGCTCAGTTCGGCTCCCCGCTTGCCCTTGATGTGATTCCCGATGTGGTAGAGGATGAAGTCGATGCCACCGTTGTAGCGTATCAATTCGAGCAAGCCGCCTGCCAGCAGGGTGACGATAATCAGCTCGCCCATACCGATGATGCCTTCGCCCATGGTGCCGAACCAGTCGAAGAAAGACATCCCCGTACAGAGGCCGATGAACCCCGTGGACAAGATGCCCAACGTCAAGACCAACAGCACGTTTATGCCTGCAATGGCCGTTCCCAAAACGATGAGGTAGGGGAGCACCTTCACCCACTCGATAGTCCCCGCCTGCGGAGGCGTGTGGAGGGACAACCCCTGGAAGACATAGTAGCCCATCACCAACAGGGCGGCGGGCATCACGATGCGAGAGTTGACGCGAAACTTGTCCTTCATCGAGCAATTTTGCGTGCGAGTGGCGGCGATGGTGGTGTCGGAGATGAACGACAGGTTGTCGCCGAAGAACGAACCGCCCACCACGATGGCCGTCATATATGCCAAGTCTACTCCGGTCTTTTCCGCCAGCCCTACGGCCACGGGCGTCAGGGCGACAATGGTGCCCACGCTCGTGCCGATGGACAGGGAGATGAAGCAAGAGGCCAAGAATATGCCCGCCAGCAGCAGGTTCTCGGGCAGGACGTGGAGCGTCAGGTTGACCGTGGCGTCGATGGCGCCCATTTGTTTGGCGCTCTGCGCGAAAGCTCCTGCCAGTATGAATATCCATATCATCAGCAGGATGTTCTTGTTGCCGGCGCCGATGGAGAAGCGGAAGATGCGTTGGTCGAGTTTCAGGTGTCGCGTGGTGGCTATGGCGTAACACGATGCCAACATAAAGGCCACCGTGATGGGGACTTTATAGAAATCGTTCATCCAAAGGGAGGTCACCAAATAGAGGCACAAAAACACGGCCAACGGACTCAGCGCCCACCAACTGCCTTGGGGCTTGCGAATAGGTTCTTGCATCATTGTTACAGTGTCACTCCGTTCTTGAAGATGGCTATTTCCTTATATCCCTTCTTCTCGTTGTTCACTTGCTCGCCGCTGGCCACGCGGATGATGTAGTCGATGAAACGTTCGCAGGTTTTCTCCATCGGCTCGTTTTCAAGGATGACTCCGGCGTTGAAGTCTATCCAGCCCGGTTTGTGCTTGGCCAGGTTGGAGTTGGTGGAGATTTTCATCGTGGGTACGTAGGTGCCGAAAGGCGTGCCACGTCCCGTGGTGAAGAGCACCATGTGGCAACCGCAAGAAGCCAGGGCGGTGGAAGCCACCAAGTCGTTGCCGGGGGCGGAAAGCAGGTTCAAGCCTTTTACTTGAAGGCGGTCGCCGTAGGCCATCACGCCTTCCACGTAGCTCTTGCCGCACTTCTGCGTGCAGCCCAAGGCCTTGTCTTCCAGGGTGGAGATACCTCCAGCCTTGTTGCCCGGCGAAGGATTTTCGCCTACAGGCTCACCGTGGCTTAGGAAATATTCCTTGAAGTCGTTTATCAGTTTCACGGTCTGGTCGAAAAGCTCGTGCGTGCGGCAGCGGTTCATCAGGATGGTTTCCGCGCCGAACATTTCGGGCACCTCGGTCAACACGGTCGTGCCGCCTTGCGCCACCAGGAAGTCGGAGAACATACCGAGTAACGGGTTGGCCGTGATGCCGGAGAAGCCGTCGGAGCCGCCGCACTTCAAGCCTACACGCAGTTCGCTCAGAGGCACGTCCGTGCGGACATCTTGGGATGCCTTGGCGTACAGCTCGCGCAGCAGCTTCATACCTTCTTCGTATTCATCGTCCACTTTTTGCGTTATCATAAACTTCACCCGGTCGGGGTCATAGTCGCCCAAGAACTCCCGAAAAACGTCCGGCTGGTTATTCTCACATCCCAGGCTGACCACCAACACCGCGCCTGCGTTGGGGTGCAGCACCATATCGCGCAGTATCTTCTTCGTATTCTCGTGGTCGTCGCCCAGTTGGGAACAGCCGTAGTTGTGCGGATAGGCCATGATGGCGTCCACGCCTTTGCCTCCGGTCTCTTGGCGCAAGCCTTCGGCCAGTTGGTTCGCGATGCCGTTGACGCATCCTACGGTAGGGATAATCCATATCTCGTTGCGCACGCCCACATCGCCGTTCTTGCGTCGGTAGCCCTTGAAGGTCAGTCCTTTGTTGGGGATGTTCAAGTCGGCGTTGACGGGATGGTACGTGTACTCCAGCAGTCCGGCCAGATTGGTCTTGATGTTGTGCTCGTTCATCCAGTCGCCCGCATTCTTGGCTTCGAGGGCGTGGCCGATGGGGTAGCCGTATTTGATGACGTTTTCGCCTTCGGCCAACTCTTTCAGGGCAAACTTGTGTCCGGCGGGAATGTCTTCGTTCAGCGTGATTTCATTTCCGTCCACGTTGATTCTTTCACCGGCCGATAGGGGCACGATGGCTACGGCAACGTTGTCTGCCGGATTGATTTTCAGGTATTTGGTTTCCATATTCTATAATGAATTAGTTAATATTCTGTTTAGCGGTATAAAAGGGAATTTATGCGCGCGCAAGCGCGCTTTTAATGAAGAATTAAGAATGATGAATGAAGAATTTTTCTGTGGCCTATTGAATACCCTAATTCTTAATTCTTCATTCCTAATTCTTCATTTAATAGCTAAATTATCATTTATACTCATCTGTTGTAATAAAAGTCAATGTTCTCCTTCGTCAGAAGGTCGATGGGCATAAAGTATTCGCCCGGGACGTCCTTCTTCAGAATCAAGTATTCGCACAAAGTCTTGATGCCGTTGAATCCTTGCAACACAGGCTGTTGGGCTATCAAGAAAAAGACGCTGCCCTGTCTCAGGCAGTCCACGTTGCGCTGCAGCAGGTCGTAGCCCAGCAGGTTGCAGTCCTTCCGTCCCCGTTTCTGCAAGTATTCGCCGATGATGTAAGCCTTCGAGTTGAACGTGATGCCGTTCTTCAACGCCGGATATTGCGCGAAAAACTCGTCCAGCATCTGTGTATCCTCCGTGTCGCGCTTGGCGTGCAAGTCCAGTTCGCGTATCTGGCAATGCGGGTGGTGGTGCCTCATATACTCGCGGAAGCCAATCTCACGCCGCTCCTGCTGGTTGGAGCCGACGATGCCCTCGTTTATCTTGCGGAAGATGGCTATCTCGCGCGCGTCCTCGCCCGCCAGCAACATCAGCATGCGTGCCGCGAAAAAGCCGCTCCGGTGCGAGTCTTGCCCGAAGAAAGCCAAGGCAGGCTGTTCCTTGATGTTCGAGTCTATATATATATATGGTATGGCGCGCAGGTTCAGCTCGTCCGTCAGCGGGCGGGTGTATTGCGGAGCCGTAGGGGCAAGCAACACGCCGTCCGGTCCTTGCGTGAGCACCACATCGGCCGCTTGGGCAAACGAATGGTAGTCGTAGGGGTCGTAGTACGAAATCAGCACCCCGATGTTGAAGTCGGAGTACGTGTCGATGGCTTTCCGTATGCCCGCTTCCACGTCCGTCCAGTATTCGCTGGCCTCGTGCTGGGGCAGCAGGCAGGCAAAAGTGTATTTCTTGTTGGACGCCAAGGCGCTGGCATACATGTTGGGCTGATAGTCCAGTTGCTTCAGGATATCTTCCACTTTCCGTTTGCTGACTTCGGACACGCCGCTCCGCCCGTGCAACACGCGGTCCACCGTCCCTACCGACACGTCGGCCAGCCGCGCGATGTCTTTAATTCTGATTCTTCCCATCTGATTTGGTCATTTGCAGTCATTGTGCGTGCTCGTACACAATAATAATCTTAATATTTTCGACACAAATATATGATAATTTTTTGTATTCCAAAAATTGTTGTATCTTTGTGCTCGCACACGAAAGCCGGGAAGCTGAATCTATGCCATGATTATCCTGCAAGTTTTCAGATTTTTAGCTGTCGTATGACGTGTTAGATTATAAATTGAAACAAAATCTATTATTCATTTTATTTAAAAGTTAAAGATACTATTATGGGAAAGAAAATCGTAACCCTTGGTGAGATTATGTTGAGATTGTCCACTCCGGGCAATACACGTTTTGTTCAGTCAGATTCGTTTGACGTGGTTTACGGTGGCGGCGAGGCCAATGTGGCTGTCAGCTGTGCCAACTACGGCCATGACGCTTACTTCGTGACAAAGCTGCCTAAGCATGAGATTGGCCAGTGTGCCCTGAACGCTTTGCGCAGATATGGCGTGAAGACCGATTTCATCGCTCGCGGAGGCGACCGTCTGGGTATCTACTACTTGGAGTCTGGCGCGTCGATGCGTCCCAGCAAGGTCATCTACGACCGTGCTCATTCTTCTATTGCCGAGGCCGATCCTTCTGACTTCGATTTCGATGCCATTATGGAAGGTGCCGATTGGTTCCACTGGTCGGGCATCACGCCTGCCATCTCCGACAAGGCTGCCGAACTGACCCGTCTGGCTTGCGAGGCTGCCAAACGCCACGGCGTGACGGTGTCCGTTGACCTGAACTTCCGCAAGAAACTGTGGACGAAGGAAAAAGCACAGTCCATCATGAAGCCGTTGATGAAGTATGTAGACGTATGCATCGGCAACGAAGAAGATGCCGAGCTCTGCTTGGGCTTCAAGCCCGACGCTGACGTAGAAGGCGGCAAGACGGACGCTGCAGGCTACAAGGGCATCTTTATGGCCATGGCCAAGGAATTCGGATTCAAGTATGTCATCTCCACGTTGCGCGAATCCTTCTCCGCTTCTCACAACGGCTGGAAGGCTATGATTTACAACGGCGAGGAATTCTACGAGTCCAAGCGTTATGACATCAACCCGATTATCGACCGTGTAGGCGGTGGCGACTCTTTCTCTGGCGGAATCATCCACGGTCTTTTGACGAAGCCCAACCAAGGCGAAGCTTTGGAATTTGCCGTAGCCGCATCTGCCTTGAAGCACACCATCAACGGCGACTTCAACCTGGTATCTGCCGAAGAGGTAGAGGCATTGGCAGGTGGCGATGCAAGCGGACGCGTACAACGCTAAGTTTATTTACTATTTTGTTATTTACGATTTACTATTTTATTCCAAAATGAAGCGTGATGAACTGAAAGAGCGTTTAAAGACTTTTGCGGTGAGAATAGTAAAATTGGTAGATAAACTTCCGAATACAGCAGCAGGGAGGGCGATTGGTAATCAAATAGTTCGATCGGGTACATCTCCGGGTGCTAATTATCGGGCAGCTTGTTTAGGAAAATCCGAAAAGGATTTCTTGAACAAACTGAAAATGGTAGAAGAAGAACTTGATGAAACGATGTATTGGTTGGAGTTGATTATGGATTTACGTCTTATGAAACCAGAATTACTAAAAGACCTTTATTCGGAAAATGATGAATTGCTTCGTATTATTATCAAATCGGTCATTACAATGCGTAATCGAATGAATGGTATTAACGAAGACTCAATAAAATAGTGGTAGAATAAAAAAATCGTAAATAATAAAATAGTAAATATTAGATAGTAAATCGTAAATAAAAAAATCGTAAATAAAATAGTAAATAGTAAATTGTTAAATTGTAAATGTAAAGATGGCAAAATTTGATAAGATAGCCGTGTTGAACAAGATAGGTTCTACCGGTATGGTTCCCGTGTTCTATCACAAAGATCCGGAAGTGGCAAAGAAAGTCGTAAAGGCTTGTTACGATGGTGGCGTGCGCGCGTTCGAGTTTACCAACCGTGGTGACTTCGCACACGAAGTATTTGCCGAAGTAGTGAAATTCGCGGCCAAGGAATGCCCGGAGATGGCTATGGGTGTAGGCTCGGTCATCGATCCGGCTACGGCAGCCCTCTATTTGCAGTTGGGTGCCAACTTTGTGGTAGGCCCGTTGTTCAACCCTGAAGTGGCAAAAGTATGCAACCGCCGTTTGGTGCCTTACACACCGGGATGCGGAAGCGTGTCCGAAGTAGGTTTTGCCCAGGAAGTAGGTTGCGACTTGTGCAAGGTATTCCCCGGTGATGTGCTGGGTCCGAAGTTGGTGAAAGGTATGTTGGCTCCTATGCCGTGGTCCAAGATTATGGTGACAGGCGGTGTTGAACCTACGCAAGAGAATCTGACCTCTTGGGTGAAGGCAGGCGTGTTTGCCGTAGGCATGGGCTCCAAGCTCTTCCCGAAGGACAAAGTTGCCGCCGAAGATTGGGCGTATGTGACCGAGAAGTGCAAAGAAGCGCTGGGTTACATCGCCGAGGCTCGCAAATAAAAGATTTCATTTTGTTTAAAGGTGTTTAAAGGGGGCAGTCATCGGGATAATTTTGTCCCGGTGACTGTTTGTTTACTTATATGTATATGCTTGTTCATATTGTTGATTGGATTCTCTTCGTTTGCTTTGCGGTTAACGTGCTGTATCTTTTTGTTTACAGTCTTGCCTCACGGAAAAAATGTAGGGAAATGCATGCCTGTCCCAAGGGGCATCCCCTGCGCTTTGTAATCTTGATACCGGCTTATGGAGAAGACAGAGTGATAGAAGAGAGTGTGCATGCTTGCTTAAACCAGCAATATCCCGATGAGTATTACGACGTTGTGGTGATTTCCGACCACATGCAGCCCGATACCAATGCTCGGCTGAAAACACTTCCTATCCGCTTGATAGAAGTCCATTTCCAACAAAGCACTAAAGTCAAGGCACTGAATGCAGCCATGCAGTCAGTGGAGAATGAGTACGACATCGCACTTGTACTCGATGCAGACAACCTGATACCTCCTACTTATTTGGCAGAGTTGAACCAGGCTTTTTCCAGCCCGAAGGTTGAAGTTGTCCAGACCCATCGCGTAGCAAAGAACGTAAACAACAACATGGCTCTGCTGGATGCCGTGAGCGAGGAAATCAACAACAGCATTTTCCGCTTGGGGCATGTCAACTTGGGGATGTCTTCCGCCTTGATAGGTTCGGGAATGGCTTTCCGCTATCCGCTCTTTCGTTCGGTCATGGCGGATATGAAATCAGTAGGAGGGTTCGACCGGGAACTGGAGCTCCGGTTGCTTTTCATCGGCAAACGCTTCTATTACTTGCAGGACACGTACGTATATGATGAAAAAGTACAAAGTCGGGGCGATTTCTCCAGGCAGCGTCGTCGATGGATTTCCGCACAACTCCATTATGCTCGCGTGTTCAGTAAACATTTGCCAAAGGCTATTCTGCACCGCCGATGGGATTTCTGCGACAAACTATTTCAGCAATACTCCTGTCCCCGTCTGTTGCTCGTGGGGTTCACGTTCCTCTGCGCCGTGGCGTTTTCTTTGGTTTATGCAGCGTGGGACATCAAGTGGTGGGCGTTGTTTATAATGTTAGTGGCGACATTGCTGTTGGCCATTCCTGCCTCTTATTATAATCGTCGTTTGCTTTCGGCTCTTTTGTCCATCCCTCATATATTTGGGGTGATGTTGCTCAACGTTTTTCGCCTGCGCGGAGCCAATAAGCAGTTCATACATACGCGGCATGGAGTGGGGCAGAATTGATGTCTTCCATAGATGTATGAATTTTTAAGTCCGTTTTTGGGATTTATTCTCCCTTTTTCTTAACTTTGCCCTATGTATAGACAATAGTATCGTTATGGAGCAAGTGAAAGGAATACCCTACGGAGTGGCGCGCTTTGAGGAAATGCGGAACGAAAACTTCTATTACGTAGACAAGACGATGTATCTTCCTTTATTGGAGGATACGGGCAAGTATTTGTTCTTGATTCGTCCGCGCCGATTCGGGAAGAGCGTGTTCGTCAGTATGATGCAGGCTTACTATGACATCGCCAAGGCCGACCGCTTCGATGAATTATTCGGAGGGCTGTGGATACACGACCATCCTACGCCATTGAAAAATGCTTTTCAGGTGATTTATTTCGACTTCTCCCAAGCGGGGGCGGGTATGGAACGCTTGGAGTACACGTTCAACGACTATTGTAGCAAACAGTTGGATCGTTTCATCGAGCGATACCGCTCTTATTACGATGAAGACTTTTTCCGAGAAGTAAAATCCACCACCGATGCCGCAAACAAGTTGCGCTCCATCAATGGCAAGGCGCAAGAATTGGGTTATCCTCTTTATCTGATTATCGATGAGTACGACAACTTTACCAATGTCATTCTTAGCGAAGGGGGTAAAGACGTGTTCCGCAACCTTACGCACGCCAGCGGTTTCTATCGGGAATATTTCAAGCTGTTCAAGGCGATGTTCAGCCGGGTGTTCCTCATCGGTGTTTCACCCGTGACACTGGACGACCTTTCAAGCGGATACAACATCGACTGGAACATTTCGCAAGACCCTCGCTTCAATGCTATGCTTGGTTTTTCCGAATCGGATGTACGTACCATGTTCCATTATTTCCAAGACAATGGCAAGCTGCGTGCGGAGGCGGACATCGAGGCGATGCTGGAGGAGATGAAGCCGTGGTACAACAATTATTGTTTCGCCAAACAATGCCTGAATGACGACCGCATCTACAACTGTGATATGGTGCTGTATTATTTACGCCATCCAGTACTCTACGGTCATGCGCCGGAGGAAATGGTGGACAAGAACATCCGTACGGACTACAAGAAACTGAAGATGCTGGCGGACATCGACCGGGGCAACCAACGGGAGAACCGTATGAGCGTCATCGAGGAGATAGCCGCCACGGGTTCCGTGCTGATGAACTTGAAGACGTCTTTCCCCGCTGAATACGTGACGGATGATGACAATTTCCGAAGCCTGATCTATTATTATGGACTGCTGACTATGGGGGCACGGTATGGGGATATGCTGAAAATGGTTATCCCGAACAACTGCGTGAGGGAACAATACTGGGCATTTATGCGGGATTATTTCAAGCGGAGTTTCGATGTGG
>CALUIQ010000005.1 GCA_944320735.1 uncultured Bacteroides sp.
TGACGGGTTCGGCATTTTGCACGCTTTACAAGCGGACGGGGGATGAACGGTATAAGAAAGCGGCTTTGCAGATATTGGAGGCTGTGGACGGTTATCCTCAGACGGACGGGCAGTTCTGGCACGGCAATAAATCTCCCAATATGTGGATTGACGGTGTGTTTATGATGCAGATGTTCCTTATCCGTTGCGCGCAATACGTGGGCCGGGCGGATTATTGCCTGGACATCGCTTGCCGGAATGTGTTGGCTGCCGCTCGTCATTTGCAACGCCCCAACGGTTTGCTGCTCCACGCCTGGACTACCCAACCGGACAAGGTGAAGTGGGCGGACAAGCGTACCGGCCTCTCGCCCGAGGTGTGGAGCGAGGGGATGGGGTGGTACGCCTTGGTGGTTCCGGAACTGTTGGCGGTGCTTCCTTCCAGCCATCCGCAGTATGGCGAGGTGCTCTCCGTTTATCGCCGTATGATAAAAGGATTGAAACAGACGCAGGATGTCAATACGGGCGGTTGGTTCATGGTGGTAGATAAGAAGGAAAATCCGTTGAACTTTATCGACCCGTCGGGTACTGCTATGTTTGTCTATTCCGTACAGCGCGGCATTGATTTGGGCTTATTGGATGCCCGGGAGTATGCTCCGGTGGCGCAGCGTGGCTATCGGAGTCTTTTCCCGTTTGTCCGCGTCAATGATAGGGGACTGTTGGACGTGGTTGGCGCATGCGATGGAGTAACGGTAAAGCCGGATTTTTATACCTACGTGACGCTGAACAAGGTATCGAACGCCAAAGAGGCTGTGGCGGGAGTGCTATGGGCGGCTGTGATTATGGAGAAACCATCCCGGTGAGCGGGAAGATTCCTTGCGCAAAATTGTGGCTTTTCATATTTTTATCTACCTTTGTCTGCCAGAATGGAATTATCTAATAAAAATATGGAAAATCAGAGACCTTTGATATTGGTTTCCAACGATGACGGCATCGTTGCGAAAGGCTTGAGTGAGTTGATAAAGTTTCTTCGTCCGTTGGGCGAGGTGGTTGTGATGGCACCGGACGGGCCGCGCTCGGGGATGAGTTGTGCGCTGACTTCGCATGAGCCCATCCATTACCAGTTGGTGCGCAAGGACGTGGGGCTGACGGTGTACAGGTGTTCGGGCACGCCGACGGATTGCGTCAAACTGGCTTTTGCCACTGTGCTCGACCGCAAACCCGATTTGGTCGTAGGCGGTTTCAATCACGGTGACAATTCGGCTACGAACGTGCATTATTCCGGTACCATGGGAGTCGTATTTGAGGGTTGCCTGAAAGGCGTTCCTTCTATCGGCTTCTCCTTGTGCAGCCACGAGGCCAATGCGGACTTTACGGCGGCAGGTCCTTACGTCCGTGACATCGTGACCAAGGTGTTGGAAAAAGGATTGCCTCCGTTGACTTGCCTGAACGTGAATTTCCCCAATACGCAAGAATTGAAAGGCGTCAAAATCTGCCAACAGGCGAAAGGCCAATGGGTCAACGAGTGGGAAAACATTGCCCATCGGGGCGACTCTCAGTATTATTGGCTGACGGGAGAATTTGAAGATTCCGATGCGGATAACGAGAAAAACGACCATTGGGCACTGGCCAACGGCTATGTGGCCATCACGCCCACGACGGTGGACGTAACTGCCTACGGGCTGATAGACGAACTGAATACGTGGTTTGCGGGTGAATGAAGTATTATCTGATAGTTGGTGAAGCTTCGGGCGACTTGCATGCTTCGCACTTGATGGCAGCCTTGGCCGGGCAAGACCCTCAGGCCGAATTTCGCTTCTTCGGCGGAGACTTGATGGCGGCTGTCGGCGGCACGCTGGTAAGGCATTACCGGGATATGGCTTATATGGGCTTTATCCCGGTATTGCTACATTTGCGTACCATTTTCTCCAACATGGCTCTTTGCAAGAAAGACATCGTGGCTTGGCGTCCTGACGTCTTGATACTGGTGGATTATCCCGGCTTTAATCTGAATATCGCCCAATACATCCATGCCCATACCCGCATTCCGGTCTATTATTATATTTCCCCTAAAATATGGGCTTGGAAGGAATACCGTATCAAAAACATCAAGCGAGATGTGGACCAATTGTTTTCCATCCTGCCTTTCGAGGTGGACTTCTTTGAGAAAAAACATCAGTACCCGATTCATTATGTCGGAAATCCGACCTTGGATGAAGTAGAGGCTTTTCGCAAGACTTATGCCGAGGACAAAGAAACCTTCTTGCAGAAAAACTCGTTGCCGGACAAACCTATAATTGCCCTGTTGGCAGGTAGCCGGAAGCAGGAGATTAAAGACAACCTGCCGGATATGATTCGGGCGGCTTCTTCCTTCCCGGACTATCAACTGGTATTGGCGGGCGCTCCCGGCATTGACCCTTCTTATTATAATAGGTATATAGGGGATGCGGATGTGCGGGTGGTGTTTGGGCAGACTTATCCCTTGTTGGAGCATGCTGAAGCGGCGTTGGTGACTTCGGGCACCGCTACGTTGGAGACGGCCTTGTTCGGAGTGCCGCAAGCGGTATGTTACCACACACCGATGGGAAAGGTCGCCGCTTTCTTGAAACGCCATATTCTGAAAGTAAAATACATATCTTTGGTCAATCTGATAGCTGGACGTGAAGTGGTGCGCGAGTTGGTGGCCGATACGATGACCGTGGCGCAGATACGGGAAGAGCTTCGTCGTATCTTGACGGACAAGGCGTATCGTTCCCATATGCTGGATGGTTACGATGAGGTACGGGCTCGCTTGGGAAAAGCCGGCGCACCGGCTGAAGCTGCCAAGCTAATCTGCCATTCTGTCCGATAGGTGGAGTACGGCGGCCGATGTCCTGCTAATCTGACAGGTTTTAAGATGTTTAATAACACGAATTCTTGACTCAGGTCAAGAAATATGTTTTATAACATATTTTTCTCCTCCGTAATGCTTGCTATCTCATAAAAAGGCTCTATTTTTGTGCTGTAAAACATAAAAACAGCTGTTTTTTGGGAGTTTTCAATAGGATAACAAGATTGTTTTAGGAGGATAACAAAATGAAAATGTTAAAGAAGTTTTTCAAAAACGTCAGCAAGGCTGACAAGAACATCTGGGGTTATGTTATGCTTTAAGCATTCATAATACCCATTTGATGAGTGAGAGCGTTTAGTTTATCATGTGTTTATAACCAAAGGGCAGGCGGGAGCGATTCTTCCACCTGTCCTTTTTTGCTGAAAGATTTTCATTATCCATATGAATTTTTGTATTTTTGCATCTCGTTTATAGATAAAGAATGAATACGAATATGAATGAGGATATCAAGAAAGCCTGTCAGGTGATGCGTGAAGGGGGGGTTATATTGTATCCCACGGACACCATTTGGGGAATAGGTTGCGACGCGACAAACGAGGCGGCCGTGCGCCGTGTGTACGAGATAAAGCAGCGCGCTGACAGCAAAGCGATGCTGGTATTGGTGGATACACCGGTGAAAGTGGACTTTTACGTGCAAGATGTACCCGAGATAGCTTGGGACTTGATAGACGTGGCCGACAAGCCGCTTACCATTATTTATTCGGGTGCCCGAAACCTGGCGCCCAACTTGTTGGCCGAAGATGGCAGTGTGGGCATACGTGTGACGAACGAAGAGTTTTCCCGTCGCCTATGCCAGCAGTTCCGTAAGGCCATTGTGTCTACGTCGGCCAATATCAGTGGCCAGCCATCGCCCCGCAATTTTGCGGAAATCAGTGACGATATCAAGTCTGCCGTAGATTATATAGTAAGTTTCCGGCAAGAGGAGAAGGCCAATCCCAAACCTTCGAGCATTATCAAGTTGGGTGCCAGGGGCGAGATTCAAATAATCAGACCGTAGTGCTATGAAGATAGATGTGCATAACTGGTTGCAACGTTTCTTGGCTTGGCGCGAGAAAAACATCAAGGAGAAACGTTTTATTCTGGTTCTTAGTTTCTTGGTCGGTGTTTTTACGGCTTTGGCGGCCTTGCTGCTGAAGTTGTTGATTCATTGGATACAGGAATTCCTGACGGAGAATTTCAATACGACCGAGGCTAACTACCTGTATTTGGTATATCCGGTGGTC
The DNA here is from genome assembly GCA_944320735.1 of uncultured Bacteroides sp. Taxonomy (GTDB): domain Bacteria; phylum Bacteroidota; class Bacteroidia; order Bacteroidales; family Bacteroidaceae; genus Bacteroides. Next base: position 4,090 of record CALUIQ010000005.1, read on the forward strand.
GGTATTTTCCTGACCGGACTGTTCGTGCACTATGTGGTGAAAGACGACATCAGCCACGGTGTGACCAAGATACTTT
>CALUIQ010000006.1 GCA_944320735.1 uncultured Bacteroides sp.
TACGGAAAACTTATGCCCTCTACCATCGGCATAAGTGCAAACAAACTATAAAAATCAACCGAATTTTAATTTTATTTTAGACGTACCGTCTGTAAAACAGGGGATACGTCAGTTTTGGACGCTTACATACCGTAATCGGGTAATAGACACAGAGACACAAAGACACAGAGAAAATGTAATAAATCTCTGTGTCTTCGTGTCTCTTTTTATACTACCCCCTCCTATTTAGTCAGAACGGAAGGGAACGCTCGTCTCATTTAAAGGGAACACCCGTCTGATTTAAAGGGAAGTGACGGCGCATTAAATGATAATTTAATGTGCTAATAGGCTAATGTACCAATGTGCTAATTAGACTGTGTATTTGATGGCACGCAGATGACGCAGACGAGCGCAGATTTACGCAGATTATTTAAGGGCTTCGCCTACACTGAACGTCAGTGAAGCATCTCCCAGTGCGTGCGGGAGATTAGCTACGCTCAGACTATACCTTAATGAAAAAATCAAAAGTGATTTTGAGCGTAGCTAATGACAAAAGAGAATAAATCTCTGTGTCTCCGCGTCTCTGTGTTCATATAACTAAATCGTAAATTGTAAATTGCTAAATTGTAAATTGCTAAATTGTAAATTGCTAAATTGTAAATGAGCTAAGTTCCCATTTACACCTGCTTACTTGCAAGATACCCCGTTTTAGAGAGGATTATCCTATTTTCAAAAGAGGATTATCTTCTCCGCCATATAGGATTATCCTCTTTGAAATATCAGATGAACCTCTTTGGAGGAGAGAGTAAACACTTCACTCATCTTAATTATTTAGCTATATTTATTACAATAGGTACCGCGGCATACAAGTCCGACTGATAATTGTAGTGTTCAGCATCCCGGATGTCCGGCAATTGCACTTCTACCCGGCATCCTTGCCCTTCCCGTGTAATGGCAACAGTTTCCCCCTCCATCGGATATATGCCGGGAGTACGGTACGTATAGATACCTTCCGGCAAGGGCTGGGACAGGCGGAAAGACAAGGTTTGTTTCTTTCCGTCGGGCACCGGATTCTGAACGGACAACATCCAATGGTCGCCCTCATCGCGGAGCATAATTTGGGCTGTGTCGTCCGAAGATGCTTCGATATCGCCTACGCTTATCGTTCCAGGCTCGAAGAAAGCAAACTGCCAAGCCTTGTCCGGAACGGAATAAGCCGCATGGGCTTTGCCCGTCTGTTGCTCAAACTTTATGTCTTTCAATAAAGAAGCGACTCGTGCAGGCATTTCTTCGGCACTCACGTTGGGCAGGAGGATATAGCGGTAATTGTCTTCCCATACCTGCCCGGGGGTTACGCCATGGTTTAAGGCGATGATATAATTGGGCTTTCCATCGCTGACGCGCCGGTCGGTAGTGTTGACTGCTTCTCCCGTTTTTATCAGCAATTGAGTTTTGCGGGCAGGCAGTATCAGGTAGCCTTTGTTGGCATGATGCAGCCAGCAGGGATCCTCTATGGCCAAGGAAAGGTCAAGCGTCTTACCGGGCTGCGCCGTTTCCTTTCTCCCGTCAACACACCAAGTCAAAGCCTGGCTGAAAACCGATTGGTCCACAAAAGTCACGATATCCCTTTGCCGGCCTTCGCGCTTACGTGCGATGCCACTTCCTTGCGCCATGATTTTGTCGCCAATGAAATGATAACTCTTGAAAGCGGTGGCCGAACTGTAAGTTTCCTTGGTCAGGTGATGGTAAATACCCATCCCTGCCTTACCATCGGACAAAACTCCGGAAATGTTGTTTGCACCGGGCAAAGAAGCCTGTGCCACCCCTCCGGCTATCGGCAAAGAGTCTGTCCTCCACTCTTCCGTCAATCCGGGCAAAGCGTGCCAATCGTAATTTTGCAACACATTCTCGGCGTATTCATCACCCGAAACCTTTAGCGGCAAGATGCCATACCCCATGTGCCAAGAGTGGCGTACTACCTTGTCAAAATCTTCAGCTCCTACCGTCCGCCATGATTTCAACTTTAACGAAGCATAGAAAGGCTTCTCGCCGTTGCCCCCTTGACGATGTACCAAGTATTCATTGACCCAATAAGCGGTTGTACCTGAACACTCGTAAGTATTGTTTTTCAATTGTTCTACGATCGCATTCAGTTTATCCATCCCTTCCAACGGTTCACGCTGCGCCTTTTGCAAATTTCTCACCGCATCGGGATAGGTTTTTATCGCAAATCTCTTCATATCATCCAGGAACGAGCGTCCAGCCACCAAGAAATCCATGCGTTGTTTATAGAAAAGGCGAGGATAAACATTCAGCAATCGGTCTAACTGGAATTGCATATACCGGGCGGGGATCTCAAAATCGGTTCCTTTGAAATACTGGTAACCCGCGTTGCAGTCCGTCAACCATTCAAAACCATAAGCTACCATAACCGCATCCGTACCGTTACCCGTATGGTGGGAGACGGTACCGTCCGGTTGGAATCCCGACTGAATATACCGATGCGCCAAAATGTTGTATTTCGTCATCCAGCGGCTTACATCGGCCACTACCCCATGAGGACTCCATCCCGTCGAGTAACTGAAGCCCTTGAACGGTTTATCTCCATAGTAATCTGTGTACCAATATTGCACATAAGTCAGGGGGCGATTGTAGTCGGCCCAAATGATTGGCAAAGCCAGCAACGTACGCGAGCGATGTCCCAAATTAGCGTCTCCCCAAGCACCGGCGGAATAAACAGTATCTTGCAGGCAGCCCCAGCGGCCATCGGGGTCATTGATAGCCCGACGGCTTTCTATCTCCGCAAAAAACAACTGCAAGTAATCAATCAAAGCATTATGCAGCTCCATACAAGTCCGGTTGCCCTGGCGGATTCCTTTTAAGATATCGGGCATCAAATAAAGCACCGGAACCATCAGCCCATCCGTCATACTCCATTGATGAGTCGGCGTTTGCATACCCGCCATACGATGTTTCTGCAACAGCGCAAAACCGTCACCTACACAACGACCGATAGGCTTTCCGTCAATCAACAACTCATCGCCGTTGACCGGTACGGAACTGACATAAGTCAACAACGCTTGATACAATACGTTACGCAATGCTTTCCGTTTTTCAGGCTGACCATCCGGACCATATACTTTAGAAGTAGCGTACGCATATCCCAATCCGCCGATTTTATTGACCACTTCTACCCAATCGTACTCAATAGTCCCACTGGGTTGATGGTCGTTCTCAGGGTTATAAATAAAGGTGTAATCCTGCGGGCGACCTTCATAACACTTCTCCAATCCTTTGAATTTCCATCCGTTTTGTTCCAATTCGCCCATCAAGGCAGCCACTTCGTTATCCGTATATTTGATACGCCCATACATACGCTTATTTTTCAGGGCTTGAGGAACATACCGCTTGTACAGCAAACTCCAAAGCGTTTGCTTGACGATACGGACTTGGATGTCAACTTGTTGCAATTGCTTATCCTTATCCATCAACGCGATGGTCATAGGATAAACGGAAGGTTCACTACCCACTTGCTTTCCTTTTTCTACAGAAAGTACACCCATAATGCGTCCCGACAAATCGTAACGAGTATCCAAACGAAACAGTTTTTCCGTAGGTTGTTCTACAATCTCGAAACGATACCCTTTGGGAATGGGTGAAGCGGACACGTCCTTGTTCCGTTCCAAATGAATACGTCCCATCACTTCCGTACCTTCCGAACTATTTATCAAAATATCGAAATATCCTGCGAAGATTTTCTCCTGCTGCACTTCCTGCGCTTGTATGCAGAATAAAAACGATGATACGATTACTAATAACAACGTCAGTTTTGCTTTCATAATACCTTTTAATTTTATTGTTTTTCAGAAGCACAAAGTAACACAAAACCACCCTGCCAAAGTTTCAATTTTATTCTTTTAGATATTAATTTTGTCCTTTTAGTATTAATCTTGTATAGACCCGGGGTTTGGGTGAATACGAAGGCTCCCAATTCTATTTTATTATTTACACGCTTGCAGCAACGCCGCATAGATGGGGTTCAGGCTCAACAACTCTGGTACGCCGACCATAAACATCTGCTTACGGGCACGGGTCAAAGCGACATTCAGCTTGCGGTCTACCGTAACGCCTCCATCCACCGTAAGGTTTGCCAAGAACTTCATCTGATAGGCACGATTCACGCAGAAAGAGTAGATGATAACATCGCGCTCGCTGCCTTGGAAACGTTCCACCGTATCTACCAGGATGGCGTTCAACTCCGGTATGTCCAAAGCGGCTATCTCCTGCCGGATAAGGGCTATCTGACTGCGGTAAGGGGTGATGACACCTAAGGTATGACCTGCGTCAAATCCGTCCGTGGCCGTGTATTGCCAATAAACCGCTTCGGCCAAACGGGCTACAAGACACGCCTCGCTACGATTTGTTTTGACCGAATCAGCGGCCTTGCCCACTTGGGAAGGCAGGAAAGCAACACGATGCCTCAACACATCCGCCAACGGATGCCCCTCCATACAGGCCGCCAACCGTAACGCGCCTTGCTGATGGGGCAACCCTAACGTCTGCAACAAGCCGTGATAGAAAGCCCGGTTGGGGAACTGCGCCACTTCTTCGTTCATACGCCCTTGTCGGCATAGCATATCGTATGCCGGACTTGCCTTGAAATCATCCGTTCCTTGGGACAGATGGCGATATAACCGCTCGAACAAAGAATCTTTCAGATTATACAGACCTACCCGCCTCAAAGCCTCGTCGTGTACCTCGGAATAGGCCTCCGCCTGTTGCACCACGGCAGGCAGTTGCTTGTGGTCGCCTATCAAGACAAACTTGCCGATGGCATCCGCACCGTCCGGCGTACGGGAGCAGAGCAATCCCAACAACTGAGGCTCCAGTATTTGTGTAGCCTCATCCACCAACGCCACATCGAACCGCTTCAACCGAAACAAGTCAGTTCGGGAAGAGAGGGTGGCCACCGTGCCCACAAAGATGCGGCAACGGGCTATGCGCTCCTGCACTGCCCGCCGGTTGGGACAATCCGCCAATACATTCTCTATCAGGTACGGACGGTATGCCTCGTCGCACGACAACTCACTGCCTATACGGATAAAATCCACCTGCGGAGTGATGGATACCAACATCTTGCTGATTTCATCCACCGCCCGATTGGTATAAGAGAGCAACAAGATTTGTTTGCCTTCGGCGTGAAAAGCCTCCACCATCCCCCGCAGGGCACGTGAGGTTTTTCCCGTTCCCGGAGGGCCTATCAACAGGAAGAAATCTTGCGCTGCCCTCGCCTTCAACGTAATACGGGTAAAATCATCGGTTGCGGAAGCTATCGCCTGATTGAAATCCGTACTGAATTCTGGCTCCCTACGCCCCAACAACAAATCGCGCCTTCGCTTCGAAGCGGACAGGAAAGCCGCCAGTCCCGCATACATACTACGAAAAGAAGTGTCCATATAATCGTGCTCGATGGCATAGCGGCTCTCTTTGGGCAGCACGCCCACGTTGCGTTGCGTCGCCCGCAGACGGATTTGCACGTTTTGGGCAGAAATCCGTTCAATATTGCCTTTGAATATCAGTTTATTCGTCACATTGTCCGCCACAGCATTACGTTCGTAAAATACGACCGCATCCCCCGCACGGAAATTGGGCAACATAGTCTCCGTAGCCGAACAAGCCAACACCAAACAAGGCTTATGGGCATCTGCCGCATAGTTGTCCGTAATCGTGAGGTCATACAGTATTTCCCCCGCCTCGCACTTCTCGGCAAGGGTCGCCGTCCAAAGGGAACAAGCACCAGTGCGGCACAATTCGTCCACATCGCCCGACTTGGCAGTGTACAATTCTTTGGTGATGAAATTATATAAGGTATAGAAATAACTTTGCTCCAAAGGGGAAAGTTCCGCCAAATCATTTGTCAGTTTTTGAATGGAAGGACGTAGGTAACGATTCCACAGGGCATTGTTCAAGCCCCGTTCGTTCAACACTTCGGGCGACAAGGCCGATAACCGTCGCGCCGTATAAGCGGGGTTGTTGTGCAACTGAATGCTGTACTCCGCCTCCACGATACGGTTGCGCACATCCATCACGCGCCGAACCATCGCCCACGAAGGCCGTGCGGGATAGAGCAACGGATAACGGGTATAAAGCAGATAAGCCTTCACTTTGTGGTGGTCCATCCCCATAGCATACTCCAATACGGCCTGGTAGAGCAGTATCTGCACCCGGTTGTTCTCCTTCGGCTCTATCTTGCCCCGTATGCTGTACTCGTCCGCCTTGCCCGACTTCATCTCAATAAACGCGCTCATATCCCGCTGCATATAGTCCAGACGTCCCTGCAAGCCCAACGCCTCGCAAATATACGAAGGTTCCAACACCGCATCCGTCTTGTCCAGGTCATAGCCCGATGCACGGAAAGTTTCGGTAACGGTCTGCCGAATATTCGTGAAATGCTTCTTGCAGTCTTCGAAGAACTGCCTTTCCGGTTCCTTGTTTTTCAGGTCCGGACAAGCGGCCAGCTCCAACGGATACTGGCGGAAGGCTTTCTTCATACACGTCAGGTAATCTGCCTCCCCCTCGGCGTGTATCCATTCATCCAAGAAAAGGTTGGCAATGTTACCCAACAGAAGGGCTTGCGTATTTTCCGGTTGGCGCAGGCGGGACAGGATGTAGTTGGCGGGATGATGCCCGAACTCCCGGAAACACTCGGCCAAAGTACTGATGTCTATCAGATAATCCGGCTCCAGAATGATAAAGAAAGGGGTTAGGATGCCTTGTTCGTCTACCGACACGTCCAACAAATTGACCTGTGCGTGACGCCACAACAAACGGCAGGTCTCCGCAAATTCCTCGTTCACTTCGGGCACGTTGTAGCGCACCTTCAGCAACGAGTCCGACAAAGTGTCAACAGGCTGTACATAGAGATAGGTCTCGTCGGCATATTGGAAACAGACCCGCATCCGCTTGACGCGCCGCACGGCAGGCGGAGTCACCACATACGTGGCATCGGCATCGGGCAACAAAGCATACAAGTCCCTCGGAATGTCCTCCCCCGTCAGCTTCCGGACAAAGAATGCCAGGGTCTTTGCATCGCGGAGCAGCGTCTCCCGCGAAGCTTTGTCCTCCCCGTTCAATACTTTATTAGAGGTCAAGCGCAACGTATGCAGCCTGTTTTGTTCCACAATAGAAAGACCGGCCTTTGCCGCCACGAAACTAATACGTGCGGAAAGGTCGGTCATCTGCAGATGTCCGTCCTCCATCTGAGTACGGCACAAATGCTCCAGCAACTCGCGCAACTGGCGATAAGCCACCCGCAAGGGCATCTTCCCCTTGCAAAGGTCCAGCAAACCATCGAAATATTCCTTTACTTCCGTTTTCATGCAAGCAAAGGTACGAAAAAAGCACTTATTATTTCTTGCTTCCGGGCTTCTTGTTTACCTCTTGCAACGCTTCTTCCCTTTCGTATGCCGGTACGTGGTGCTTTTCTTTGGGTTTCTTCGGTTTTTTATTTCCGGCTGCTCCCATCGTAAAACCTCCTCTATCTTAAAAGTTAGACATATTGTTTGGTCACAACTGAGAAGTACAAAGAATGTACCAAGCGAGACGCGTGTCAGTTAAACTTGTTAAAGGCAGCATAGTTCACACTCGTCTTAGACTTACGTACGGGTTATCCTATTTCTTGCAGCTTACGATATGCCTGTTCGTGCACCCCGCTCACGGCACGCCCACTGGGATCGTTCATTCCGGCGAAAGCCTTGTCCCATTCCAACGCCTCGGCGGTGCTGCACGCCACGCTCGGTACGCTGGGCACGCTCCGTGCCGCACTGTCGCTGGGGAAGTGGGTGGCAAAGAGTGTGCGGTAGAAGTATTCCTCCTTGTTGCGCGGCGGATGGATGGGGAAACGCTCGGCAGCATGTGCCATCTCCTCATCGCTCACCCGCTCGGCTGTAATGCGCTTCAAGGTGTCTATCCACGAATAGCCCACACCGTCGGAGAATTGTTCCTTCTGCCGCCACGCCACTTCCCTTGGCAAAAGCGGGGCAAAGGCTTCGCGGAGAATCCGCTTTTCTATTGTGGAGCCGGGACACATCTTTGCCGCCGGGTTGAGGCGCATCGCCACGTCCAGGAATTCGGTGTCGAGGAATGGCACACGACCTTCCACGCCCCATGCCGCCAGACTCTTGTTGGCACGGAGGCAATCGTAGAGGTGCAGTTTGGAAAGTTTGCGCACGGTCTCTTCGTGGAAAGCACGGGCATCGGGCGCTTTGTGGAAGTAGAGGTAGCCCCCGAATATCTCGTCCGCTCCCTCACCGGAAAGCACCATCTTAATACCCATACTCTTGATGACACGCGCCAGGAGATACATCGGTGTGGAGGCGCGGATGGTGGTGACATCGTAGGTTTCGGTGAAATAAACCACATCGCTCAGCGCGTCCAGCCCCTCTTGTATCGTATAGTTTATCTCGTGATGCACCGTGCCGATGTGATGCGCTACCAAGCGGGCTTTCTCCAAATCGGGCGCACCGTGCAGGCCTACGGCAAACGAATGCAACCGGGGCCACCAGGCGGTTTCCTTGCCTCCGCTCTCGATGCGCTTCTGTGCATACTTCTGTGTCACGGCACTGATGATGGACGAATCCAGTCCGCCGCTCAGCAACACGCCGTAGGGCACATCGCTCATCATCTGACGCTTCACGGCTTCCTCCAACGCCCTGCGTAATTCCTCCCCGTCGGCAGGATTGTCTTTCACATTGTCGTATGAAAACCAATCACGCTGATAGTATCTCCGGGGCTTCATGTCCCGACTTGTAAGAATGTGTCCCGGCGGAAAAGGTTCATAATGGTCGCATTGACCTTCCAAAGCCTTCAGCTCGCTTGCCACGTAAAGCCTGCCTTCCTCATCATATCCATAATAAAGAGGTATTACCCCGATGGGGTCGCGGGCGATGAGATATTCGTCCCGTTCTTCATCATAGAGTGCGAAGGCGAATATTCCGTCCAACTCATCCAGGAAGTTATCCTTCTTCTCCCGATAGAGGGCAAGGATGGCTTCGCAGTCGCTTCCGGTCTGAAAGGGATACTTTCCGGCATACCTCCGGCGCAGGTTCTGGTGATTGTAAATCTCCCCGTTGACCGCCAGCACCTGCTTCTTGTCCGGACTGAACAGCGGTTGACGGCCCGACTCCGGGTCGACAATTGCCAGACGTTCGTGCGCTAATATGGCCGAGCCGCCACAGTAAACGCCACTCCAGTCGGGTCCGCGATGACGGATCTTGCCACTCATTTGCAACGCCTTTTGCCGCAAGGCAGGCGTCTGCTGCTTGATGTTGAAAATTGATACGATGCCACACATAACTACTGTTGAATATAAAATTTAGATGCAAATATGATGATTAGTTGTACGCACTCTCTCCATGCTCATAAATGTCGAGTCCTTCTTCTTCTACGCGTTTGTCCACTCTGATGCCGACGAAGCGGTCTACTATCTTGTAAAGGATGAACGTAACCGCCGCGCTGAACGCCACTGATACAATCGTCGCGACAATCTGCACGCCCAGCTGATGCCAGTCGCCGTAGAGGGCACCTTCTACGCCGTTCTCGCCCGTCACGAAGCGGGTGGCAAACACACCGGTAAGTATCGAACCGACAATACCGCCTATGCCATGCACACCGAAAGCGTCGAGGGCATCGTCGTACTTGAACCGAGGCTTCACCACGGCAACCATGAAGAAACATACGATGGGCGTTATCAAACCGATGCAGAACGCTCCGAGCAGTCCGGTTGAGCCGGCGGCGGGGGTTATGGCGACTAGTCCGGCCACGGCACCGGTGCATGCTCCGACGGTCGTAGGCTTCTTGTTGCATATCCAGTCGATGGTCATCCACACTGCGGCGGCTGTCGCTGTGGCCACGTGCGTCACCATCAGGGCGTTTGCGGCTATGCCATCGGCTGCCAGCCCGCTACCCGCATTGAAGCCAAACCATCCTAACCAAAGGAACGAAGTGCCGAGGAACACGAAGGTGATGTTGTGCGGTGTGATGGGGTGGCCTGTCTTGTAGTCATCTCTTTTGCCTATCATCAGTGCCATTACGAGCGCGGAGATACCTGCGTTGATGTGTACCACGGTTCCTCCGGCAAAGTCTATGGCTCCCATCTCTTGCAGGAAACCGCCTCCCCATACCCAATGGGCCATAGGGAAATAAGCCAATATGGTCCAAAGGATGATGAACACCATGTAGCCACTGAACTTTATCCGTTCGGCGAAAGCGCCCAGTATCAGTGCGGGTGTTATCAGCGCGAACATACACTGGAACATCACAAACACCAGTTCGGGAATGCCTGTCCCCGTAATCGTAGACGGCGTTATGCCATTCAGAAATGCTTTGTCGAATCCTCCCATTATGGCGAACAAGGGGTTGCCGGACTCTTTGAAGCCTGTGCCGAATGCCCACGAATAGCCTATGGCCACCCACAAGATGCTTATCACTCCGACGATAAGCATGGTTTGCATAATGATGCTAAGCACGTTTTTCTGCCTTACCAAGCCGCCGTAGAACAACGCGATGCCGGGAATGGACATTAAAAGCACCAATGCCGTGGCTGTTATCATCCATGCCGTGTTGCCGGTGTCGAGCACAGGCGCGGCGGCTGTTGCCGCGTCGTCCGCCCATGCGCTTACCGAAAACAATCCTGCCATGACAGCCGTCATAGCCAATCTTTTACCTATCGAATATGCTTCTATCAGCTTTTTCATAATATTATCCTCCTAATGTATTTTACCTATTTATCCTGTTATTTTAACTTTTCTCCTGCATTATTGTTCTTGCTCAGCATTATACAACGCGATGTCGCCCCGTTCGCCGGTACGTATGCGGATGGCGTCATCGACAGGCGTGATAAATATGCGTCCATCGCCAATCTCGCCCGTCTGGGCTGCTTTCAAGATGGCCTGCACCGACTTCTCTACATTCTTGTCACGCACCACGAGGGACACAAGCGTGCGCTCTATTGAACTGGTGTCGTACACAATGCCGCGGTAAATGCGTCCCTGCCGTGCCTTTCCGTTGCCACGTACATCGTAATAGGAGAACCATTCAATGTCGGCTTCGAGCAAAGCCTTCTTCACGTCCTCAAATCTTGATTTGCGGATGATTGCTTCAATCTTTTTCATAACACATTTCTTTTTTGTTACTTTAATAATAAATCCCTGTCGGAATGAAATAACTTTCTGCAAAGTTATGTCTTTTTGCTTCCGTAAGCAATGCAATCAAAGAATTATGTAATTAGAAAATCTAATTCTGTTATCCTTTTGCTTTAATACTGTCTATTTTGGTTTCATATTAACACAATCGTAGCCGGGAATATAACAGATTATAAGATGATGAAGGTCTGCTTGAGAATAGTGATACTATTTCGGTTTAAATCCTGCAAAACTTACACTTTGAATGCTTTGTCGCTATTATTGTTTCAGGTTGAAACATTGTTCCCTGTTTTATTGAACATTTAAAAGAAAGCGATGCGAAATAGAAGAAATAAGATAGGATTTGTTTTGTATTTGTTGCAAAATGATGTAATTTTGCCGCAGAATAAAAACAAAACGAAATCCATAATGGCAAAACGATGTCAACTTGGTAATTAGATAGAATTGTATAACATCTCAGCAGGTATTAGTTATGGTTATGAAAAATTTGATGAGAAGATTCGTATTTACTGCCGCGATGTGCGGCGCGGTAATGCCCATGGCGGCACAAAGCAAAGTTGAGTATGCCCTACAGGCTGACATAGTGAGCCAATATATATGGCGCGGACAAGACTTGGGCGATGTCAGCCTGCAGCCGACTCTCGGTTTGGCGTATAAAGGTCTGTCGCTCACGGCGTGGGGCAGTATTGGGCTTTCCGACCCCGGCAACACCAAGGAGTTTGACTTGACACTGGCATACCGGATTGGCGGGCTGAACATCGGCGTCACCGACTATTGGTTCAATACGCCCAATGACCGCTACTTTAGTTATGCGGCGCACAAGACTTCGCACGTGTTCGAGGCCAATGTGGGTTACGACTTCGGTCCGTTGGCCGTACAGTGGTTTACCAACTTTGCCGGCAACGATGGGTTGAACAAGGACGGAAACCGCGCTTATTCATCCTACGTTGAACTGAGCGCACCGTTCAACTTGGCCGGATGCCAATGGACGGGTACGGTAGGTGCCGTGCCATACGCAACGAGCTTCTATGCCGAAACGAATGGGTTCGCTGTCACCAACGTGTCCATCAAAGCCATGAAGGACATTCGCATAACCAAGTCGTTCAGCCTGCCACTGTTTGCCGCGGTGACGGCCAATCCAAGTACGGAAAAGGCGTACTTCGTATTCGGATTGACCTTGCGGCCGTGACGGTGTTAAGAATCAGTGCCACCTTTTCCCACAATCAGTGGCACTGATTCCTAAACCTGCTATGCAGGATACCCTATAAGGATGGTATAAACTAAAATAGGATTAGTTACTTATTAAATAAGAAGTAAAATGACAGCTAAAGTTAAATTCACAAAGATGCAGGGCGCGGGCAATGACTACATATATATATATGGTAGTAGCCCGATAGCCGATCCCGCCGGATTGGCACGCCGATGGAGCGACCGCCACAAGGGAATCGGCGGCGATGGGCTGGTGCTGATCGACCGTTCGGCGGTGCCGGAAGCCGACTTCACCATGCGTATCTTCAACGCCGACGGGTCGGAAGCCCGGATGTGTGGCAATGCGTCCCGCTGCATCGGCAAGTATGTGTACGAGAAAGGGCTGACGGACAAGACTACCGTAAGGTTGCTCACCCGGAGCGGCATCAAGACGCTGCTGCTGCACACGGACAAGGATAACCGCGTGGAGAGCGTCACGGTGGATATGCAGGAGTCGTGCCTCGCCGACCGCACGTTGCTGGCCACGCCGGACGGCGCGATGCGGGAAGGCGCGGTAACGGCATGCGGGCAAGAGTTGAGCGGCACGTTCGTCTCCATGGGCAACCCGCATTTCGTCATCTTCACCGACGACGCCGAGGCCGTGGACGTGGCCCGACTGGGAAGCGCGTTGGAAGTGAGTCCCCTGTTTCCCGAACGGTGCAACATCGAGTTTGCCAGCCCGATGGAGGATGGCTCTCTCCGCACAAGGGTATGGGAGCGTGGAAGCGGCATCACCCTGGCGTGCGGCACCGGAGCCTGCGCCACCGCCGTGGCGGCGCACCTCACCGGACGTTGCGGACGGAGAAGCACCATCGTCATGGACGGCGGAACGCTGGAAGTGGAATGGAGCAAGGACGACAACCACGTCTACATGACCGGTCCTGCCGAGATTGTGTTTGAAGGAGAAATAAATGTAAATGAAGAATGATGAATTAAGAATGAAGAATGCCGTCCGGATGGAAATTCTTCATTCATCATTCTTAATTCTTAATTTAAATATATACTATGGCTTTAGTAAACGAACATTTTTTGAAGTTGCCGGACAACTATCTCTTTGCCGACATAGCCAAGAAAGTAAACGCCTTCAAGGTATCCCATCCCAGTGCAAAGGTCATCAGCCTGGGCATAGGCGACGTGACGCAACCACTTTGCCCTGCCGTGGCGGAAGCGATGCACCGTGCCGTAGACGAGATGACGACCCCGGAAGGCTTCCACGGCTACGGACCTGAGCAAGGCTACCTGTTCCTGCGGGAAGCCATCGTGAAGAACGACTTCCTGCCGCGCGGCATCCACTTGGACCCGTCGGAGATATTCGTCAACGACGGAGCCAAAAGCGACACGGGCAATATTCAAGAGTTGGTACGTTGGGACAACAGCATCGGCGTAACCGACCCCATCTATCCGGTCTACATCGACTCGAACGTCATGATAGGACGCGCCGGAGAGGTGGAGGACGGACGGTGGAGCAACGTCATCTACCTGCCCTGCACGGCGGAGAATGGTTTCGTTCCCGAAATACCCGACCGCCGGGTGGACATCATCTACCTGTGCTATCCGAACAACCCCACGGGCACGGTCATCTCAAGGGAAGAGTTGCGTAAGTGGGTGAACTATGCGCTGAAGAACGACACGCTCATCTTCTACGACGCAGCCTACGAGGCCTACATACAAGACCCGGACATCCCGCACTCCATCTACGAAATAAAGGGGGCGCGGAAGGTGGCCATCGAGTTCCACAGTTACTCCAAGACGGCGGGATTTACCGGCGTGCGGTGTGGCTACACGGTGGTGCCCAAGGAAGTGACCGCCTCCACCCTGGACGGGAAACGCATTGCGCTGAACCAGCTTTGGTATCGCCGCCAGTGCACCAAGTTCAACGGCACAAGCTACATCAGCCAGCGTGCCGCCGAAGCGACCTACACGCCGGAAGGCAAGGAGCAGGTGAAGAAAACCATCGCTTACTACATGGACAATGCCCGGACGATGCGTGCCACGCTGACCGCCCTTGGCCTGGAAGTGTTCGGCGGGGAGAACGCCCCCTACATCTGGCTGAAAACGCCCGGCGGAGAAGATAGCTGGCGATTCTTCGAGCAGATGCTCTACAATGCCCACGTAGTCTGCACGCCGGGTGTGGGCTTCGGCCCGAGCGGTCAAGGATATGTCCGCCTTACGGCTTTCGGCAGCCACGAAGATTGCGCCGAGGCGATGGAAAGGCTGAAGAAAATAATGTGCTAATGTGATTAATGTGCCAATGTGATTAATGTGCCAATGTGCCAATGCTTTTGTGCCGCATGGTATTAGCACATTAGCTGAAATAGTAAATGGTAAATGGTAAATAGTAAATGAAATGATGACAAACTTGAGATTTACAGTAGTGGAAAGCGCTTTCAACAAAAAGCCTTTGAAGGTGGACACGCCGGCGGAACGCCCGTCGGAATACTTCGGTAAGAATGTGTTCAACCGTGCCAAGATGTACAAGTATTTGCCTACAGCGGTGTACGAAGCCTTGGTGGATGTCATAGACAACGGTGCCAACCTGGACCGTTCGATAGCCGACGCCGTGGCTGCCGGCATGAAGAAGTGGGCGGAGGAGAACGGTGTGACGCACTACACGCACTGGTTCCAACCCCTGACGGAAGGCACCGCTGAGAAGCACGATGCCTTCATCGAGCACGACGGCAAAGGGGGCATGATTGAAGAATTCTCCGGCAAGCTGCTCGTACAGCAGGAACCGGACGCATCGAGCTTCCCCAACGGCGGCATACGCAACACGTTCGAGGCCCGTGGCTATTCCGCTTGGGACCCCACGTCTCCCGTCTTCATCATGGATGACACGCTTTGCATCCCTACCATATTTATATCTTATACAGGTGAGTCGCTGGACTACAAGGCACCGCTGCTCCGTGCGCTCCATGCGGTGAACGTGGCTGCTACGGAAGTGTGCCATTATTTCGACCCCGACGTGAAGAAAGTCATCTGCAACTTGGGCTGGGAGCAGGAGTATTTTCTGGTGGACGAGGGACTGTACAACGCCCGGCCGGACTTGGTGCTGACTGGTCGCACCCTTATGGGACACGACTCCGCCAAGAACCAGCAGATGGAAGACCACTACTTCGGCACCATCCCCGACCGGGTGCAGGCGTTCATGAAGGATTTGGAAATACAGGCGTTGGAACTGGCCATCCCCTGCAAGACACGCCATAATGAGGTTGCCCCCAACCAGTTTGAGATAGCCCCTATTTTCGAGGAGACCAACATCGCCAACGACCACAACATGCTGCTGATGTCGCTGATGAAGAAAGTGGCACGTAAGCACGGTTTCCGCGTGTTGCTGTACGAGAAGCCTTTTGCCGGCATCAACGGTTCGGGCAAGCACAACAACTGGAGCCTGTCGACCGACACGGGCGCATTGCTCCACGCTCCCGGCAAGACACCGGAAGAGAACCTGCGCTTTGTCACCTTTGTGGTGGAGACCCTGATGGGTGTCTATCGCCATAATGGGCTGCTGAAGGCCAGCATCATGAGTGCCACGAACGCCCATCGTCTGGGAGCCAACGAGGCACCGCCTGCTATCATCTCTTCGTTCTTAGGCAAACAGCTCAGCGAACTTCTCGACCACATCGAGAAGAGCGACAAGGACGATTTGTTCAATGTGTCGGGCAAGCAGGGCATGAAGTTGGACATCCCGGAGATTCCGGAACTGCTCATCGACAACACTGACCGCAACCGCACATCGCCTTTCGCCTTCACGGGCAACCGTTTCGAGTTCCGCGCCGTGGGCAGCGAGGCCAACTGCGCATCGGGTATGATTGTGCTCAACACCGCCGTGGCCGAAGCCTTGGTGGACTTCAAACGTCGGGTGGATGCGCTCATCCGTCAGGGACAAGACCAGACCGCCGCCATCCTCAGCGTGCTGCGCGAGGACATCAGAACCTGCAAGCCGATACGTTTCGACGGCAACGGCTATTCTGAAGAGTGGGTAGAGGAGGCCAAACGCCGCGGACTGGATTGCAAGACCAGCTGCCCGATTATCTTCGACAACTACCTTACAGAGGACAGTATCCGGATGTTCGAGACAATGAATGTCATGAGTCGCAAGGAACTGAAAGCACGCAACGAAGTGAAGTGGGACACCTACACCAAGCGCATCCAAATCGAAGCACGTGTTATGGGCGACATCACCATGAACCACATCGTGCCCGTCGCCACGCACTACCAGAGCCAGCTGGCCAAGAACGTACAGAACATGCGCCAGATATTCCCGGCAGAGAAAGCCGACAGACTCTGTGCCCGCAACATGAAGCTCATCGAGGAGATAGCCGAGCGCACGCAGACCATCGAGACAGGTGTGGAGGAACTCATCAACGCCCGCAAGGTGGCGAACAAGATAGCGGACGAACGCGAAAAAGCCATTGCCTACCACGACACGGTGGAACCCAAGATGGGGCAGATTCGTTACCAGATAGACAAGCTGGAGCTGATTGTGGCCGACGAGCTTTGGACGCTGCCCAAATACCGGGAACTGCTGTTCATCCGATGATGCTGCACTAACATAACTTTAGCTGCAAATTTGGGCGTGGAGGGCTGTGAAGCCGCACTGCGCCCTTTGCGGCAAATGGGAATTTAGTGCACTGAATTAGGAGAACGCAGACTACGCAGACGGGCGCAGAGGCTCGCAGAAAATAAAGGGCTTCGCCTGTCACCCCCGTAGTCGAGGGGTCTCATGTAATACTCATCTCTGCAATATGTGAGATGTCTCGACTACGCTCGACATGACAAAAGAAAAAAGTCTGCGTTCATCTGTGTATTCTGCGTCGTCTGCGTTCCCTAAGACAGATAAATGATCAATTTTAAAACAAACGAAAACATGAGAAAAGGATTATATAACCCTGCGTATGAGCACGACGCGTGCGGTGTGGGAATGGTAGTCAACATCCATGGGAACAAAAGCCATGAATTGGTGGACAATGCCCTGAAGGTGCTTGAGAATATGCGTCACCGGGGTGCGGAAGGGGCTGACAACAAGACCGGAGACGGTGCGGGCATCCTGCTCCAGATACCGCACGAGTTCATCCTGCTACAGGGAATTCCCGTTCCCGAAAAAGGGAAATACGGAACGGGCATCGTGTTCCTGCCCAAGGACACCAACCGCCAGCAGGACATCCTGAGCGTGATGATAGAAGAAATAGAACGTGAGGGACTCTCGCTGATGCACCTGCGCAACGTGCCGACCAACCCGGTCTACCTGGGCGAAACGGCCCTTGCCAGCGAACCGGACATCAAGCAGATGTTCGTGACCGGTGTCAGCGATGAAAACGTCCCAATATTCGAGCGTACCCTGTACCTCATCCGCAAGCGCATCGAGCGGCGGGTAGTGGACAAAGACTTTTATATCTGTTCGCTTTCATCGCATACCATTATATACAAAGGAATGCTGTCGAGCCTGCAACTGCGGCAATATTTCCCCGACCTGACCAACAAATACTTCACCAGCGGATTGGCGTTGGTACACTCCCGCTTCTCCACCAATACCTTCCCGACATGGAGCTTGGCGCAGCCTTTTCGCCTGTTGGCACATAACGGGGAAATCAATACCATTCGGGGAAACCGGGGCTGGATGCAGGCACGTGAAAGTGTGCTCAGTTCGGAAGCCATCGGTGACGTAAAGGATATCTCGCCCATCGTACAGCCAGACATGAGCGATTCCGCCAGTCTGGATAACGTATTCGAGTTCTTCGTGATGTCGGGGCTTTCACTGCCTCATGCCATGGCATTGATGGTGCCGGAGAGCTTCAACGACAAGAATCCCATCTCCGAAGACCTGAAAGCTTTCTACGAATACCATTCCATCTTGATGGAGCCGTGGGACGGTCCGGCAGCGTTGCTCTTCAGCGACGGACGCTATGCCGGAGGTATGCTCGATCGTAATGGCCTGCGTCCGGCACGTTACACGATTACCAAGAATGACACGATGGTAGTGGCTTCCGAAGTGGGCGTGATGGATTTCGACCCGTCCGAGATTGCGGAGAAGGGCCGTCTGCAACCGGGTAAGATTCTGCTTATCGACACGCAGAAAGGCAAGATATATTACGACGGGGAGATAAAGGAACGACTTGCCGCCGAACATCCTTACCGTCAATGGTTGTCCGCTAACCGTATCCAATTAGAGAAGCTGAAGAGTGGGCGCAAAGTGGATAATGCCGTCGATAACTTGATACGCCGTGAACTGATGTTCGGCTTTGGAGCGGAAGATGTGGACAACATCATCGTGCCGATGTGCGTCAACGGACAAGAACCCACTGCGGCCATGGGCAACGACACGCCATTGGCTGTGTTGAGCGACCGTCCGCAATCGTTGTTCAATTA
Source organism: uncultured Bacteroides sp. (assembly GCA_944320735.1). GTDB lineage: Bacteria > Bacteroidota > Bacteroidia > Bacteroidales > Bacteroidaceae > Bacteroides. The sequence goes on from CALUIQ010000006.1 coordinate 18,795, forward strand.
CTTCCGCCAGCAATTCGCCCAAGTGACCAATCCCGCCATCGACTCCATCCGCGAAAGCCTCGTCATGTCGCTCACCGAATACATCGGCAGGGTAGGTTCGGGTATTCTGCGTCCCGATGCATCCAATTGTAAGATGGTGCGTCTGCCTCATCCGATATTGAACAATACCCAACTCGATATCCTATGCAACATCCGCTACAAGGGGTTCAACACCGTAAAGTTGCCCATGCTCTTCGAGTGCGCCAAGGGAGAGGACGGTTTGCGTTCCGCCCTCGACCGGCTATGCAAGGAGGCCGCCCACAGTGTGGACGAAGGCTACAACTACATCATTCTTTCCGACCGCGACATCGACCGGACACATGCAGCCATCCCGTCGCTGCTGGCGGTCAGTGCCGTACATCACTACCTCATCTCGGTGGGCAAGCGTGTACAAACCGCCCTGATTGTAGAGAGTGGCGAGATACGCGAGCCGATGCACGCCGCCCTGCTGCTGGGTTACGGTGCATCGGCCTTATGTCCCTATATGGTGTTTGCCGTGCTGGATGACTTGGTGAAGCGCAAAAAGGTACAGGAGAACTACGAGACAGCCGAAGCAAACTACATCAACGCCATGAAGAAAGCCCTGCTGAAAATTATGGCAAAGATGGGCATCTCTACCATCCGTTCGTACCGGGGTGCCAAGATTTTCGAGGCGGTAGGCCTATCAGAAAGCCTGCTTAAAGCCTACTTCGGCACAAAGACCTCCACCATCGGCGGCATCGGATTGGAGACGATAGCCCGCGATGCCATCGCTATGCACGATGCGGGCTTCGCAACGGATGCGGAGACAGACTTCCTGCCCAACTTCGGCTTGTTTCATTACCGCAAGCACGACATACGCCACGCTTGGAATCCGGAAACTATCGCTACACTTCAGCTTGCCACAAGGACAGGAGATTACGGAAAGTACAAAGAATTCACCCGGTTGGTGGACGACAAGGCGGATGCCATCTTTATCCGTGACTTCCTTGACTTCAAGCGTACCGCCACGCCGATAGATATAGATAAGGTAGAACCGGCGAGCGACATCGTAAAACATTTCGTGGCAGGAGCCATGAGTTTCGGTGCCCTCTCGAAAGAAGCCCACGAAGCCATCTGCCTCGCCATGAACCAACTGGGCACCCGCTCTAATACGGGTGAGGGCGGAGAAGACAACGAACGTTTCCATGCAGAAGTGGACGGCATCTCCCTTTCCAGCAAGACCAAGCAAGTGGCTTCGGGACGATTCGGCGTGACGACCGAATACTTGGTGAATGCTGAGGAAATACAAATCAAGGTGGCGCAAGGCGCGAAGCCCGGTGAAGGCGGACAGTTGCCGGGCTACAAGGTGGACGAGGTGATAGCCAAGACGCGCCACTCCATCCCCGGCATCTCGCTCATCTCACCACCGCCCCATCATGACATCTATTCCATCGAGGACTTGGCGCAACTCATCTTCGACCTGAAGAACGTCAATCCCAAGGCGGCCATCAGTGTCAAACTAGTAGCCGAGAGTGGCGTGGGTACCATCGCCGCCGGAGTGGCCAAGGCGAAAGCCGACCTCATCGTCATATCGGGAGCCGAAGGAGGGACAGGTGCCAGTCCGGCATCGAGTATGCGTTTTGCTGGCATATCGCCCGAAATAGGATTGAGCGAAGCGCAACAGACGTTGGTAAAGAACGGATTGCGCGGCCATATCCGCCTGCAAGTGGACGGCCAATTGAAGACCGGGCGTGACATCATCCTTATGGCGTTGCTTGGTGCGGAAGAGTTCGGCTTCGGCACGTTGCTACTCATCGTCTTAGGTTGTGTAATGATGCGCAAGTGCAACCTGAACACCTGCCCCTTGGGAGTGACCACGCAGAACCCGGAACTCCGCCGACACTTCCTGGGCAAACATAAGTATCTGGTAAATTACTTCACCTTTCTGGCTGAAGAAGTACGTGGGTATCTGGCCGAAATGGGATACACGAAACTGGATGACATCGTGGGCCATACCGAACTGATTGTGCGTAAGCCTGCCGAAAAGGGCAGTAAGCCGTCGATGCTCGACTTCACCCGCCTGCTCTTCAAGGAAGATACGAAATGCCCGCTCTGCCACACATCAGGGCAGGCACACGACCTCGATGGGGTGCTCGACCGTCAAATCATACGCTCCGCTCAACGTGCCATAGAGGAACAGGAAGAAGTGAACCTCGACTACGCCATCAAGAATACCGACAGGGCCGTGGGCACGATGCTCAGCGGACTCGTCGCTTCCCGGCAGGGAGAAAAAGGCTTGCCCGACTCCACTGTCAACGTAAAATTCAAGGGAAGTGCCGGACAGAGTTTCGGTGCGTTCCTCGTACGTGGCGTGAACTTCAAGTTGGAAGGTGAGGCAAACGACTACTTTGCCAAAGGGCTGAGCGGAGGACGCATCGCCATCTTGCCGCCCGTGCGTAGCAACTTCAATGCTGAGGACAACACCATAGCCGGCAACACGGGATTGTACGGAGCCACATCGGGCGAGCTGTACGTCAACGGCAAGGTGGGCGAACGCTTTGCCGTGCGCAATTCCGGCGCCATTGCCGTGGTGGAAGGCGCGGGCGACCATTGTTGCGAATACATGACCGGAGGCCGTGTGGTCGTACTTGGTGAGACGGGACGAAACTTTGCTGCCGGTATGAGCGGCGGAGTAGCTTACGTATGGGACAAGCGTCACGACTTCGACTATTATTGTAATATGGATATGGTGGAAATCAACCTTGTGGAAGAAAGCTCGTATCGCAAGGAACTGCACGAACTGATACGCCAGCACTATCTCTACACCGGTTCCAAACTGGCTCGCCAAATGCTCGACGACTGGCCGCGCTATGTGGAGGACTTCATCCAAGTAGTCCCCATCGAGTACAAGCGTGTCTTGCAGGAAGAGCAAGTAAGGAAACTGCAACAGAAGATTGCGGATATGCAGCGGGATTATTAAGGTGGTAAATGGGAATTTAGCTGCCAAAGGCCGCAATTGACAATTAACAATGGACAATTGACAATGATTTGCTAATCAATATCCGATTCATTGTATTTGCTAATTGTTAATTGTCAATTTTCAATTGTCAATTGTGCGCTCCGCGCACA
>CALUIQ010000007.1 GCA_944320735.1 uncultured Bacteroides sp.
GCTCCCAGATCATTAGTGAAGCTGGCTTCGTTAGTAACTTCAGATTCTTCTACGCCTAATTTATCGACGATGATAGCTTTCACTTTTGATGCAATTTCAGACATAACTTTAAGTTTTTAATTAATAATTTGAGTTTATTTCTTTATTTTTGCGTTGCAAAGGAATAAATATTTATCTATCTGCGCAAATATTTGAGGAATTAAATGCGTATTTTTGCACAAAAAATATGCTTTTGTGCAAAAAACAGGCCAAAAAAGGAGGTTTTATGAGAAAAAACATCGCTATTTTCGCTTCGGGCAATGGCACGAATGCCGAAAACATCATTCGTTATTTTCAAGCGAAACAAGGAGAAACACAAGTCGTGTTGGTAGTGTGCAACCATTGGCGTCCCCCGGTGTTCGACCGTGCCAAGCGTTTGGACGTATCTTGTATATATATGAATAAAGATGCATGGGCTACCGGGACAGAAGTTCTCCGCTTGTTGGGCGAGCGGGAAATAGACTTCATCGCATTGGCGGGATTTCTGGTCCGTGTGCCCGATGTCATCTTACAGGAGTATCCGCGGCAGATTGTGAACATCCATCCTTCGCTTCTGCCCAAGTATGGAGGCAAAGGGATGTATGGCGACCGGATTCACGAAGCTGTGATAGCAGCCGGCGAGAAGGAAAGCGGTATCACCATACATTATATTAATGAACATTATGACGAAGGGGACATCATCGCCCAATACCGTTGCCCGGTTCTTCCGGATGATACACCGGAAGAACTGGCCAAACGGGTACATGCGTTGGAGTATGAATACTACCCGCAAGTCATTGAGCGGCTTATTTCAATGTAAACGCCACTTTCGCACGGATGTCTGTAGCCGAAGCGGCCACTATGGCTTCGAACTTGCCCGGTTCGGCTACCCATTCATGGCGCGTGTCGTCAAAGTAGCTCAACGCCTCTTTATCGATGGTGAAAGTCAAGTTGCGAGTTTCACCCGGTGCGAGTTTTACTTTTTGAAACCCTTTCAATTCCTTGACAGGGCGTGGGAGGGTGGATTTCACGTCACGGATGTAGAGTTGGACCACTTCGGAACCTTCACGCTTGCCCGTATTGGTGACAGGTACGGTGAGGGTGAGTTTCCCATTTGCATCCATCGTATTCTTGTCCACGGTAGCCTTTCCGTATTCAAAAGTCGTATAGCTCAATCCATGTCCGAAGGCGAAAAGGGGCTTGATATCCTCTTTGTCCGCCCAGCGATAGCCTACATAGATGCTCTCGTTGTACTTCTCGTCTACAATTTTGCTCCCGTCCGCACGGGGAACACCGGGATATTCACCCAATTTGTGCGCTCCCACATCTTCTAAGGAAACAGGGAAAGTGAAGGGTAATTTGCCGGAAGGATTGATATCGCCCATCAATACGGCGGCAAGAGCATTTCCGGCTTCCGAACCTAAGAATCACGCTTGCACGATGGCTGGCACTTCTTTTACCCAAGGCATGGCGATGGCATTCCCCGAAACATTGACCACGATTAAGTTTGGATTAGCCTTTGCCAATGCGAAGATTAGTTCATCTTGCCCGTATGACAAATTCAACGACTTACGATCGGCGTCCTAGCAATCTTGTCCGGGGCTTTTGTTCAGTCCGCCGATAAAGATCGCGCAATCCGCCTCCTTGGCCACCTCTACGGCCTCAGCAGTCAGTTCTTCCGGCGTACGGTCATCTTTTAAGTTCTGTTCGGATACTACCCCGTTGTATTCTCCGGTGGGGTCTCCCACATAACCACGGGCATACACCACTTCTGCATTGTCCCCTACACGCTTGCGGATGCCTTCCAAGGGAGAAACTTCACGCTGCACTTTCAATGAGGAACTTCCCCCGCCCACAGTCATCATCTTCACGGCGTTTTCTCCTATCACGGCAATGCGTTTCACCTTATTCAAGTCAATGGGCAACAAGCCATTGTCGTTTTGCAGCAGGACAATGCCTTCCTCACCTATTTGACGGGCTGCTTCATAGTGGGCTTCCGAACAGAGCGAACCGTACGGTTTGTTACGGTTCATACTGGTGCGGAACATCAACCGGAGGATGCGACGCACTTTGTCATCCAGTTCCTTGGTACCAATTTTACCTTCCTTGATGAGTTTTAAGTAAGGAGCGGCCAAATAGTAATTGTCATACGCGTTGCCTACACCTTGGGAAAGTCCGTTGGTCCAGGTGCCGAACTCTAAATCCAAACCGTTGGTGATGGCTTCTTGAGTATTATGCGTCCCGCCCCAATCGGACACCACCACACCGTCAAATTCCCATTCGCCTTTCAAGATGTCATTTAGCAGGCGTTGATTGTGGCATCCGTGTTGATTTTGATAAAGATTATACGACCCCATAATGGTCCATGCCTTGCCTTCCTGTACCGCGGCCTTGAAGGCGGGCAGGTAGATTTCGTACAAAGCACGATCGTCTACAATGACGTTAGTCGTGTGGCGGTTGATTTCCTGGTTGTTGAGGGCGTAATGTTTGACGCAAACGGCAACACCGTTCTTCTGCACACCTTGCACGTAGGGCACCACCATACGGGAAGCCAAATAGGGGTCTTCGCCCATATACTCGAAGTTACGACCATTCAGTGGAGTGCGGTAGATGTTTACACCGGGGCCCAATAATACATCTTTCTCACGATAGCGAGCTTCCTCGCCAATGCTTTTACCGTAGAGCCGCGCCATCTCAGGATTCCACGTAGCGGCCAGGCAGGTCAATGCGGGGAAAGCCACGCACGAATCATTGTTCCATCCCGCCTGGTCCCACTTGTCCCACAACACTTCCGGACGAATACCATGAGGCCCATCGGTCATCCAAAGTTCCGGGATGCCCAATCGGTCTACACCGGGTGAGGAGAACTTGGATTGCGCATGGGTAATGGCCACTTTTTCTTCGAGTGTCATACGGCCAAGCGCATCTTCCACTCTTTCTTCAATCGGTTTTGTCTCGTCTAAATAAACAGGGATGTTTTGAGCTTGGGTCAAGCTTCCTGCCAACAACAGGAACGCTCCTCCTAATATTGTTTTCTTTACCTTAATATATATATATATATAAATTTATAGATTGTATTTTGTGCTATTCAGTCTTCAGCCCTAAAGATCGAATATACCCTTTCTGAACTAGACAATTCTCATACTTGCAGTTTTCTATAAACTGGTCCATCAATCGCCTCATTGCTTCCTGATTGTTGGGGCGGGCATTGCGTATCTCCTTATAGGTTGTGCGTGGAGCTTCCGAGAAATTCACGACCTGCTCCCAGCCTTCCGGGCGACGAATGCCCATAAAGGACGAACCGTCCACTTTCTTATACGGCCAGAATGTGTACCCGATGTTGTTCTCTTCCATAGTCCGGCAAAAGGCGGCCTGCCATTCGTCCGTATTATGGCCAATCTCACCCATATACATAGGCAGGTTGACGCTATCGCGGAAGTTGATGATTTCTTGGATGGCGGCTTTCGTCGGTTCTCCTCCGTAACGATGACAGGTGTACATCAGCTTGTCGTCATACCGGGAGTCGTGGAAGGGTTTGAAGTTTCCGTTCCATTGGGCGCCACCAATAAGGATAATATGGTTCCGGTCTACTTCTCGAATGGCTTTTACCGCGCGCTTGTGCAAAGGTTCCAATTTGGCGTTCAGTTCGTCCACATTGTCGAAATAGGGAGCAATGGGTTCGTTGATCAACTCATAGCCCAAGATAACCGCCTCGTCCTTGTAATAATCGGCAATTCGTTTCCAGATGTCGCAAAAGAGTCGCTGGCTCTCTTCACTTTCCAACAGCCAAGGATAGCCATAGCTGTCGTCAATGTTATCACCTGTTTGTCCGCCAGGTGCATCATGCATATCGAGGATGAGGTAAAGGCCATTGTCACGACACCAGTTTACGACACTGTCCACACGGGCAAATCCGTCTTGGGCAGTTGTGAGACCCATATAATCTTCGTCCGTAAAAAGTTTGTAATGAAAAGGAAGGCGGATGGTGTTGGCTCCCGTAGAAGCGATGAACTCGATGTCTTTGCGAGTCACGTAGTTGTCCTTGAATGCTTTCCAGAATTGAGCTGTGTAGTCCGGGCCTACCAACTGGCAGAACATTTCATTAATGAAACGTGCGGAGTTGGTTTTGCCGAATCCGAACATATAACCTTCCGGATTCAACCAATTGCCCAAATTAGTACCTTTAATAAAGAGTTTACTGCCGTCCGGCTGAATCAGGTTTTGCCCCTCGATACGAACGAAAGACTCCTGCGCTCCTGCGCATAAAGTTACTATCATAGATAGCACGAACAGAATTTTTTTCATAATAAATAGATTTATAATGTTACGCTTAAAGTTCTGCTCAAAGATAATCAAAATGGCCATTCCCGGCAATGCGGAATAGTCCTAAAACTTACGCCTCGCCTGTCAGATGAAGTTTTTCATTTTGTAACATTTTAGCAATCAAACTATTGCTCATTCCGCTGAAAGTAGAGAAATGAGAAATGAGAAAACCAAAAGAAAGTTCCTCTGACTCCTTTACCGCGAGAAATTCTGCAAGAACTCTGTCAGGTTCTCCCCTTCTTTCAGGTTCAGTTTCTTTCGGAGTCGGTACCGACTTATTTCCACGCCACGCAACGAGATATTCAGCAAGGGGGCGATTTCCTTGGAGAGCAAATTCATTTTAATGTAAGCGCACAGTTGCTTTTCCTTCGAAGTCAATCCCGGATAAGCGGCTTCCAACTGCCGGAAGAAATTGTGGTGAACCGAGTCGAACGAGTTTTGGAAAGCTTTCAAGTCATCGTCATGCTCCAAGTTCGTGTCAA
>CALUIQ010000008.1 GCA_944320735.1 uncultured Bacteroides sp.
CCTGGGGCGCATGGCTTATCTCGTTAGGAGGCTATATGGGGAGCACCCTGCACTTCGAAGGCGGACAGATTGGCGCCATCTTTGCCACTATGGGAATAGCCGCCTTGTTTATGCCGGGACTTACAGGCATCATTGCCGACAAATGGGTAAACGCCGAACGCCTTTACGGGCTACTACACCTGATAGGCGCAGGCGCCCTGTTCTATGCCTCTACCCTTACGGATTACAACCATATGTATTGGGCCATGTTATTGAACATGCTGGCTTATATGCCAACCCTGTCGCTGGCCAACACGGTGTCCTACAACGCTCTGGAAAAATACAAGCTGGATTTGGTGAAGGATTTTCCCCCCATACGTGTCTGGGGCACGATAGGCTTCATTTGTGCGATGTGGGCCGTAGACCTTACGGGATTCAAAAGTGGACCGGCGCAACTCTATGTAGCCGCCAGCGCAGCCGCCTTGTTGGGACTCTATGCCTTCAGCCTGCCGGCTTGCCCGCCCGAGCGGAGTGCCAATAAGACAGTGCTCTCAGCTTTCGGCCTCGATGCGCTCGTGCTGTTCAAACAGAAGAAGATGGCCATTTTCTTCTTGTTCTCCATGCTGTTGGGCGCGGCCTTGCAGATTACCAATACGTATGGAGACCTGTTCTTGGGTTCGTTTGCTTCCATTCCCGAATATGCCGACTCGTTTGGCGTAAAGCATTCGGTCATCCTGCTTTCCATCTCCCAAATGAGCGAAACCTTGTTCATCTTGGCCATACCTTTCTTCTTGAAACATTTCGGAATCAAGAAAGTAATGCTCATCAGTATGTTCGCGTGGGTTTTCCGCTTCGGGTTGTTTGGCTTGGGCAACCCCGGTGACGGCCTATGGATGCTTATCCTTTCCATGATTGTCTATGGCATGGCATTCGATTTCTTCAACGTATCCGGTTCACTGTTTACCGAAATGGAAGCCCACTCCAGCATCCGTGCCAGTGCGCAAGGCTTGTTCTTTATGATGACCAATGGTTTCGGTGCCTTCATTGGAGGCTATGCCAGCGGTGCCGTAGTGGACGCATTCTCAGTATATGCCGAGGGAGGAGGATTGATAAGCCGCGAATGGACACCCATTTGGATGATTTTCGCAGGCTACGCCTTGGTCATCGGCATATTGTTCGGCATCGTTTTCCGATATAAACACAAATAAGCATTAGCACATTTATACAATGAGTAAGCCTAAAGTTGAATTACAAGTAGTAAATATATCAGGCAGCCAAGTACAGGCGGGAGCATACGCCATGTTGCTTGCCGAAAAGGACGGCGACCGCCAACTGCCTATCATCATCGGCGCGTCCGAAGCACAAGCCATCATTATGGAACTGAGAGGCATCACACCGCCCCGTCCTTTGACACACGAATTGTTCGCCTCGGTCATCCAAGTCTTGGGAGCTAAAATACTAAGGGTACTCATTTACAGGGCAGAGAACGGAATATTCTATTCCTATTTATTTTTAAGCGCCGGCGAGAAACTAATCCGGGTGGATTCGCGCACAAGCGACGCCATCGCATTGGCATTGCATACGAAAGCGCCTATCTTGATATACGAAGACATCTTGGAAGCGGAGAAACTGAACTTGAAACCCGAAAAGCCCGTGGGTGAAAACAATCGGAAACAAAATCTCAAGAACGACCCCGTCAACCAAATGCAATCCGTAGAAATCATGCAATCCGCTTTGGACAAAGCCATTGCAAACGAAGACTATGAACAGGCTGCCGTATTACGTGATATGATAAAAAATTTCAAGCACTTAAAACCTACAGACTGATGCACGTATTTTATACTCCCGACATACAGGCAAAAGCCGAATTGCCCGAAGAAGAGACGACACACGCCGTGCGGGTGTTGCGCCTACAAACGGGTGACGAAATAACTTTGACCGATGGCAAAGGCAACTTCTATCGGGCGGAAATCAGTACCGCCACTCCGAAACGCTGTCTGGTCAATGTGTTGGAAACATTGCCCCAAGCCCCTTTGTGGAAAGGACACCTGCACATAGCCATGGCTCCTACCAAAAATACGGACCGCACGGAATGGTTCGCGGAGAAAGCCACCGAAATAGGATTCGACGAATTGACCTTCCTCAACTGCCGCTACTCCGAACGAAAGGTCATCAAGACCGAACGCATCCACAAGATATTGGTATCGGCCATCAAGCAATCTTTAAAGGCACGTTTGCCCCGGCTGAATGAAATGACAGACTTCAACCAATTCGTCCGCCAACCGTTCAACGGCCAAAAGTTCATCGCCCATTGCTACGAAGGCGAAAAGGCGTTTTTGAAAGATTGCCTGCAACCGGGCGAAGATGCCCTGGTACTGATAGGCCCCGAAGGCGACTTCAGCGAAGAGGAAGTGCGAGAAGCCCTTGCGCAAGGATTTCGCCCCATCAGTTTAGGTCCTTCACGCCTGCGCACTGAAACGGCTGCCTTAGTCGCATGCCACTTGATGAATTTAGCCAATCAATAAAAACCGAATTTTCAACCTTTTAAAATACATAAACCCATGAAAAGAACCTATACGAGCCTCTCGATGGTGGCATTATCTCTCTGCCTGTTCATTGTGGCAACATTCAGTTCTTGTTCCACCCGGCAAGACTACACCAATGCCATACCTGCCGATGCAGAAGGAGTATTTTCCGTAAACCTGCAAGCTTTGGCGCAAAAAGCCGGACTGCAAGAAGCCGAAAACAGCGCAGCCCTGAACAAGCTCACTGAAGCCTTAAAGGCAGGACTCAGCACGGAATTGCAACAACAGGTAGAGAACCTGATGGAGAACCCGGACAATTTAGGCATCGACTATGTGGCTCCCGTTTACTTTTTCCAAGCAAGCCAAATAGGTATGGTAGCCAAAGTGAACGACTACGACCGATTAGAGAGCTTCCTGAAAGCCACCCAGCAGGATGAATTGTTCATTGGCCCGCAACAAGCAGACGGTTACGCTTACGCATACAACGAAAAACTATTTCTCGCCTTCAACGAAACGACCCTGTTGGCATTTGCCACACCTTCTTCCATGGACATCGGGCAAATGAACAATGATGCCAAACAATTGCTTGCCCAAAGGGAGGAAAACAGCATCCATCAACAAAAGTTCTTCAATGAGCTACAGAAACGGCAAGGAGACATCAACATGGCCATCACCGCTGAAAGTTTGTTCAAAATCAGCCCACAGACCCAGATGCTCAACTTCCCTAAAGACGCCGACTTGAAAGACCTGAAACTCTTGTACAGCCTAAATTTCGAGAGCGGAAAAATAGAAATGAAAGGCAACTATTACACAGAGAACGAGATCCTGCAAGCCCTTATCACAGAACAAGCCTTGGCCACTCCCCGGCCCATAGAAGGCAAACACTTGGTTTACCTTCCCGAGTCAACGCTTATGCTGATGGCTATGAATGTAGATGGAGAAAAATTATATCAGCTTATGCTAAAAGAAGAAATCGTAAGCAAACAAATCACGCCCGAGCAATCCGCCCTGCTCCATACTCTATTGGGTGCTTTCCGCAAAGACGTGACTTTTGGCTTCACAGGTATGTCCGCCAGCGGCGTCCCTTCCTTGGTAGTTTACGCTGAAACAGAAGAAAAAGACATCCTACCCACACTCTACGACCAGATGAACGCACAAGGCGTAACCAATCAGCTGCCAATGAAACGTTTGGAGAATGGCGACTACCAACTGCGACTAGACCGGATAAGTCTGTACATCGGCCTACGCGGCACGGACTTGTTCCTCACCAACGACCAGTTCCAATACGACCGCATCGCCCAACAAGCGACTCCTTCCGTATGGGAAACGGACTATACCGATGACCTGAAAGGGCAACACGTAGTTTTCATAGCCAATGCCGAAGCCTTGTTCGACTTGCCCCTTGTACGAATGGCAACCGGTTTCCTCAGTCCCGAACGCCAAACCTATGTGAAGATAGCTCAAAACATCAGTTACATCAGCATAGGAGCCGACTTGGAATATGGCAAGATGTCCTTGGTACTGAAAGATAAAGATACCAACGCACTGAAACAGCTGGTGGATTTTATCAAAACATTTGTGGGTATTTAAATTTTCACCTCACGCACCATGGACACCATTCATCTACGGCAGACACTTCCCCAAGTGTTTGCCGACCGTAACGATTTGAT
>CALUIQ010000009.1 GCA_944320735.1 uncultured Bacteroides sp.
AGCAATTCTATCTCGTCGATGACCAGCAGCTTGGGCTTCAAGTCCACTTCCTCACCCTTGCGCGCCAGGTCGTACGCCCGCTTGCCGTTCACCATACAGGCCGAGAAGGCGGGTGGTGTCTGCCAGATTTCCCCCACGAAGTTCTTCAAGGTCTCTTCTACCAGTTCGCGGGTGATGTGTTCCGTAGGGTAGGTGGCGTCAATCTCGTGTTCCAAGTCATACGAAGGCGTGGTGGCACCCAAGCGGATGTCGGCCACGTATTCCTTGGTGTGGTATTGTAGTTCCTCGATGCGTTTCGTCGCTTTGCCTGTGCAGACTATCATTACCCCCGTGGCCAAGGGGTCGAGCGTGCCGGCGTGCCCCACCTTGAGCTTCTTCACCCCTATGCGGCGGCAGACGTGGTAACGCACGTGTCCCACGACCTTGAACGAGGTCCAACCCAATGGCTTGTTCAGGTATAATATTTCTCCTTCTTTAAAATTCATATCAAGCCATTTGCAGGTTATGTCCAGTCAGCAGCATAACGATGATGATGCCACCTACGATGATGCGGTACCAGCCGAACGCCTTGAAGCCATAGCGGGTAACGAAACTGATAAAGAATTTGATGGCCAACAATGCCACGATGAAAGCCACTACGTTGCCTACAATCAGTGCCGACAGGTTGTTTACGACAATGTCCAGCCCCCCGTCCATAAAAAGCTTCGCCATCTTGTATCCCATAGCCGCGAACATAGTGGGCACGGCAAGGAAGAACGAAAACTCAGCCGCATCCTTGCGAGTCAGCTTCTGCGCCATACCTCCTACGATAGTGGCCATAGAACGCGATACGCCCGGTATCATCGAGATGCACTGGAACAGTCCGATGAGGAAAGCCCGCTTTTCGGTCAGAGGCGTATCTTCGCTGCCTTTGTTGAACAGCTTGTCGCAAAACAACATAAACACGCCGCCCACGACCAGCATAATGGCCACTACCGTCACGCTCTCCAACATCGCGTCTATCATATCGCTGAACAAGAAGCCCAGCACTGCCGCCGGAATGAAGGCCACGAACAGTTTCCAGTAGAAGTCATACCGGTGCAGAAAACGTCTTAGCGCCGAAGCACCTTCCGGGGCCGGTGTGTGGTTGAGCCGGAAGAAACGTTTCCAATACAAGCATACTACCGACAAGATGGCGCCAAACTGGATGATGAACGTAAATGCCTTCACGAACTCCGTGCTCTCCACGCCTAGCACGTTTTGCGTAATAATCATATGGCCCGTGGATGAGACGGGCAAAAACTCGGTCAGTCCTTCTACGATGGCAATGATAATTGCCTCAAAAGTTGTCATATCTCCCATTATTCCTTCGGCTTGCGCACTACGGCATAAATCATAAACAAAAAACCTATCAGGCATACCACGGGCGCGACTTTGATGCGCCGTACGCTGAAGATGTCCGGCTCGAAGTGGGTCATCGTCGACGATGGTCCCGACATCAGCAGAAATCCTACAATCACTGCCAGCATCCCGATGCCTAGCAGCAGAAAATTGATCTTGTCAAAAGCAAATTTCTTTTTGTCCACCATTTACATTTACTATTTAGCAATTTACTATTTACTATTTACTATTTGGATTGAACACAGAGGCACAGAGATTTATTCCTCATTCTTCATTCTTAATTCTTCATTCTTCATTATATATGGTACATCACGTCCGCCTTCATCCGCAAATACTTGTTGATGGAGAACAAGGCGCACAGCCCTGTGATGACAATGCCGAACAGCAACACCGCCACCGACACTTGCGTCATCACCACCGGCGTCACCACTTCTGTCAGTTCCGGCTCCCGGCCCACCAACCAGTTTGCCGCCGTCCACAAGACGACATCGGCAAGTGCCGCCGACAGTAACCCCATCCAAAAATTACGCCTTAGGAAGGGCTTTCGGATGAATCCTCGGCTCGCCCCGACCAGTTTCATCGTATGGATGAGGAAGCGTTGGGAGTAAATGGTCAGCCGGATGGTGTTGTTGATAAGCACGGACGAGACAAATGTCAAAATCGCGGCCAGCCCCAACAACAGCAGGCTGATACTCCGTATATTGTCGTTCACTGCGTCAATCAGTTCCTTCTGATACACCACTTCCCGTACGTTTGCTCTCTCTCTTATCCATTCTTCTATCCGGGCAATGCTGTCCGTGTTGGTGTATTCGGATTTCAGCTTCACCTCAATGGATGCGCCAAACGGATTGTAGCCTAAAAAATCTGCCGGATCCGTGCCCATCGCCTCGGTCTGTTCCTTCAGTGCCTGCTCTTTCGAGACGTATTGCGTCGACCTTATGAAGGGCTGCGCGTTCAGCTCTTTCAGTATGCGCGGGATGTCACGCTCCTTTGTGTCATCCGACAGAATGACGGAGAAGTTGATGCGCTCGCGCACATACACCGAGAGGTTGCCGGCGGCCAGCACGAAAAAGACGACCATCCCCAGCAACAGCAATACCAAGGTGGTGCTGATGCCGGAAGTGACGGATTGCAAGTCAAAAAGTGAGGCGATATGTCCTTTCCGTGGCTTCATAGCTGTTTCTTTCTGAATACATAAATCATAGAACTGCTACGCTCTTTCTTCACCAGGGTACTGAACCAAGCCAGTGCGCCGGTCATCAATCCGCGCGCGAATGCCCCTCGGCGGTGCATATAACGTTCGGTCAGCATCGATATGTAGAAAGCGTCCAATGGCATCGGGTGGCGGGCCGAGAGGATGAACCCGTGCTTGGCGCCCATCCGTTGCATTGTGTCCGGCGTGAAGTGCCACAAGTGGCGCGGCACGTCGTAGGCCGCCCAATACGCCCCGTACTTCCGTGCATCGTAGGATGAAGGATTAGGCACGGCAATGACCAATACGCCTTTGTCGGCGAGCAGGGAGTGGAGCGTTTCCCACGTCTCGTTCAAGTGCTCCAAATGCTCCATCACGTGCCACAGGGTAATGACGTCAAAACTTCCCGGTGCGTAATCGGTAAGTGCCGTCTCCGGTTTTACGTCCAGATTGAAATGTGTGCGGGCAAAGTCCCGCGCAACCGCGCTCTTCTCCAAGGCTTCTACTTGCCACCGCAAAGCTTTCATCGTGGCGGGGAAGTAGCCCGTCCCTGTGCCTATGTCCAGCAGACGCCCCTCTTTGCGATGCGCTTCGCTCATTACCAGCCGTGCTTTTCTGCGCAGCATATAGCGGCGCGCGTAGTGGTACACGCGATTGATGAGCCCGTGCTTGGTATCGGAGTGGGAGATGTATTCCGGTGTTTCGTAGTAGCGTCCTATTTCCGCTTCGGCGGGGAAGTCCTGTGTGAACAGGAAACCGCACCCCGTGCAACGGCACAAGTGGAACATTTCGCCCGTGGCGTAATGGTCCACACACGTCAACGCGCGCTCCAGTTGCGTCCCGCCGCACAACGGGCAAGTCTTTATTGTGATTCTATTCATTGAGATTTCCGACACTACCTAACAAACAAGCGTGCGCAGAATACGTCCGCGCACACTACACCCTAATTTGCCGCAAAATAACAAATAAAAAGTGATTCGCACGTGTTCTGTTAAGGAGATTTAAGAGATTAATGGCGCAGAGACTCGCGCCGCTGCCGATGTAATGTCCTTTGGGGGGCGCGATTTTTGGGGTTGGGCTTTTTTTCGTACTTTTGCGGCGTTAAAAATGTGTACGGTGTTATGAAGATACGAGACATTGACCTTGGCGAACGACCTGTGATGCTGGCTCCTATGGAGGACGTTACCGACCCGGCTTTTCGGCTGATGTGCAAACGTTTTGGGGCAGATATGGTGTATACCGAATTTGTATCGGCCGATGCGCTGATACGTTCGGTCAGCAAGACGGAACAAAAGTTGCATATTGCCGATGAAGAGCGTCCCGTGGCTATCCAGATTTATGGGAGAGATACGGCTACGATGGTGGAGGCTGCCCGCATCGTAGAGCAGGCGCGGCCCGATGTGCTGGACCTCAACTTTGGCTGCCCCGTGAAGCGTGTGGCGGGCAAAGGCGCGGGGGCGGGTATGTTGCAGAACGTGCCGCTGATGCTGGAGATTACCCGTGCCGTGGTCGATGCGGTGAAGATTCCCGTCACCGTCAAGACCCGCCTGGGCTGGGATGCCGAACATAAGATTATCGTCACGCTGGTCGAGCAGTTGCAGGACTGCGGCATCGCTGCCCTCACCATCCACGGACGCACCCGGGCGCAGATGTACACCGGTGAGGCGGACTGGACCCTGATAGGCGAGGTGAAAAACAATCCGCGTATGCGTATTCCCATCATCGGCAACGGCGATGTCACCACCCCCCAGCGCGCCCGCGAGTGTTTCGAACGTTACGGTGTGGACGGTGTTATGATAGGCCGAGCCAGCTTTGGCCGCCCGTGGATATTCCGTGAGGTGAAGCATTACTTGCAGACGGGTGAAGAGCTGACCGACCTTACGCCTCAATGGAAGCTGAACGTATTGCGTCAAGAGGTGGAGGACAGCGTGAACCTGTTGGACGAACGCCGGGGCATCCTGCACGTGCGCCGTCACTTGGCCGCCACGCCGCTCTTCAAGGGCATCCCCAATTTCCGCGAGACACGCATCGCTATGCTCCGTGCGGAGACAAAAGATGAATTGTTCGGAATTCTTAATCAAATTGAACGTGACTACTTGCCAGCCTCCAAGGGAATGTTTCTAACATAGGGGGCTTAGGTTAGAAACATTCACCCCTTAGGTTAGAAACATTGCCTTCCGATGTTAGTAACCTGTCTGAAAACGGGCTTTGGGCATCCTCGTGTTTTGTGAATATATTTCTATTGCTAAGAAGGCCGGGCGAACCACCCCTTGAACATCCGTGTCGTGAGCACGTAGAGCGGGAAGGCGGAGATGAATCCGGCGATGGCGTCGATGACGTAGTGTGCCTGTATGTACACCGTGGCGCCGCACAGCAACAGGTAGAACGGCATCAGGCAGGCAAACAATCTGCGGCTTCCGCGCCACGCCATAATCATCAGGATGGTAGAGATGCCCACGTGTGACGAGGGGAAAGCTGCCGTAGGCCGTTCGCCCACTTCCTGCGAATGCTCCACCAACCGATAGAAGAAACCTTGCTCAAACTCCGGGCCGGGCAGCAGTCCGGCGTGATGGTTGAAGTAGTCGCCGATGGACGGGAAGATGCCTTGCTGCACATTGTCCATACCGATGGCGGGGAAGTAGAATTGCGGTCCAGCTACGGGCAGGAAGATATAAATAAGGTAATAGACGAAGAACGAGGAGATGATGACGAACGACACCTTTTCCAATAGGTCGAAGCGGCGGATGAAGTACCACAGGACGATGATCAGCATCATAGGATAGTAGAAGAAGTAGCCCATATTGAACGGCTCGCTGACCCATAGCCACGGGAAACGTTCAGCGAACAGGATGGCGGGTTGGCAGCCGAAGAGCCACTGCTCCGCCGCGGCGAAGAGGTGGTCGAGGTTGGGGAAGAGGCGGTTGAACTCATACGTGTCCGGATACCAATAAGACAGTAGTGACATCTGGATACATATCCGTATCAGGGCCGAGAACTTGCACGGTGCCAGACGGTACAGGAACATCAGCAGGAACGTCATCCCCGCTATCAGCGCACGGTCTCTCAGCATCTGTCCGGGGTGGTCCATCTGTCCGTACAACAGCAGTATCAGCACGGAGGTCAGCAGATTGTAGAGGAGAGCAATCTTCTCTATCGCGAACAGCCCCTTGCGGGTGTCTACCATCTTGAATATGTTTATTAAAGCCATCCTTCTTTCTTATACCAGGCAACTGCCTCGCGTACCCCCTTGTCCAAGTCGTAAGCCGGGCGATAGCCCAACTCACGCTCGGCGGGAGCGATGTCGCACTGCCAGTTGCGTTGTTTCATAATGTGGTATTTGTCTCGGTTCAACGTGCTGGTCTTCCAGCGAAGTCCTGCCAGCCATCCGACGAATAGCGATACCGCTTTCAGCACGCATAAAGGCAATGTCAGCCGCAGGACGAACGGGCGGCCCAGCTCGCGGATGATGAGGTCGGAGAACGTGCGGCTGCTGTACACCTGCCCGTCGCTCAGGAAGTAGGCACGGCCTGCCACGCCTTCTTTCTCCAGGCTGAGGAAGGCGGCCTGCACCACGTCCTGCACGTAGACGAACGTCAGATCCTGCCTGCGGAATCCCGCCGCCACGTCCACGTGCCGCTCGATGGATTGCGCCATCAGGTAATAATCCCGCTCCCGCGGACCGTAGATGCCTGTCGGGCGGAGGATGACGCAGGGGAAGTCCGTCAAGCCCTGCAAGAAGCGTTCGGCTTTCAGCTTGCTTCGGCCATAGGCGGTATTGGGTTGGGGAGTGTCAGTCTCCTTGATAGGTTCGTAAGTGTCCTCGTGTACGGGGCCGAAGACGCTCAACGTGCTGACAAAGACAAAGCGGCGGGGTGTCTGCCCGAGGCGTATCAGTGTCTCCACGAAGCAGCGTGTCTGCCCGTAGTTCACCCGCTCAAAGTCGGCCGGGTCGGCGCATTTGGTCACTCCGGCGCAATGGATGATGTAGTCGAAGCGTCCTTGCGCCAATAGTTGCGCCTCCAGTTTGTCCGGGTGCGCAAAGTCTAGTTCGAGGAAGTGTATGCGGGAGTCTTGCAGGTAGCGTCGGCTGCTGGTGGAGCGGACGCCCGCCCACGTTTCCATCCCCCTGCGCAGGGCTTCTTCTACCAAGAAGCTGCCCACGAAGCCGCTGGCTCCGGTTATCAGTATGCTTTCCATCAATCTCTTATTTCAGCGGTTCTACGTGAATATTAATATAGGTATGCGCCCCGAAGTGTTCCCTCAGCTTCTGCTCTATCTGCGTGGCCTTGCGGTGCGCCTCTTCCAGGGTCAGGTTGCCGTCCATACGGACGTGCAGGTCGATGGACGAGCGGGTGCCGATGCGGCGGGTACGCAGATGGTGGGGAGCTCGGGCGCCGGGCCACGAGAGCACGATGCGGAGGATGTCATTCTCCACTTCGGCAGGCAACGATTTCTCCAGCAGTTCGTTCATAGAAGGCACAAGCAGCTTCACCGACACCTTGATAATGAAGAAGCTGACCACCACGGCGGCGATGGGGTCGAGCACGCGCCACTGGTCGCCCAACAGGATGGCGCCTCCGATGCCTATGGCCGTACCGATGGACGAGAAGGCGTCGCTGCGGTGGTGCCAGGCGTTGGCCACCACGGCTTGCGAGTCGAGTTTGCGACCTACGTAAGCAGTATATTGGTAGAGGGCTTCTTTCGATACGATGGAGATGAGCGCGGCTATCAATGCAAGCATCCCCGGTTCGGGAAGCGTGCCGCCCCGGATGACCTGCCAGATGGAGTTTGCTCCGTTCCATAGGATGCCCAGGCCTACCAGGCAAAGGCAGACACCGATGATGGCCGTGGCCAGCGTCTCATACTTGCCGTGGCCGTAGTCGTGGTCGGCATCCTCCGGCTTGGAGGAGAGGCGCACGAAGACCAGCACGATGATGTCCGTCACGAAGTCGGATAACGAGTGCACCGCGTCGGCCAGCATAGCGGCGCTATGCCCCACGATGCCCGCGAAGAACTTGAAGAGGAGCAGCACGAAGTTCACCACGCTGCCCGCAATCGTCACTTTGTAGATTTCCCTTTCGCGGGCCGCGTCTGCCTGCCGGTTCGAAAGTTGAGTGTCCATAAATACGTCTCCTACTTATATATTCTATCAAAAGGAACGGCAAAGATAAGACATTTTTCCTAAATGTTTGCTACCTTTGCAAAGGTTCAGACCGCAATATCTAACAAATAGACCATATATGGGAAAGAAAAAAGACAAGAAAGAGAAGAAAGCGGGGAAGCGTATGACCAAGAAGCAACTCGTCAAGGCGCTGCTCGACTTCTTCCACCAGCGGCAAGGCGAAGTTCTGCCGCTGAAGTACATCTTCGACCAACTGCAACTCACCACGCATCCGCTGAAGATGCTTTGCGTGGACATTCTTGGCGAGCTGAAGGAGGATGACTACGTCCTGGAGCCGGAGAAGCACGTCTATCGCCTCAACGACCACGGCGTGGAGATGACCGGCACTTTCCAGCGCAAAAGCAACGGCAAGAACTCGTTCATCCCCGACGATGGCGGCGACCCCGTCTTCATCGCCGAGCGCAACTGTGCCCACGCGATGTCCGGCGACCGGGTACGCATCGCCTACTATGCCCGTCGGCGCGGACGCCAGCCCGAAGGTGAGGTCATCGAGATACTGCAACGGGCCAAGGACACCTTCGTGGGTACGTTGGAGGTGACCAAGGGATATGCTTTCCTCGTCACCGAGAACCGCACGCTGGCCAACGATATCTTCATCCCCAAGGACAAGCTCAAGGGCGGCAAGAACGGCGACAAGGCGGTGGTGAAGATTACCGAATGGCCCGACAAGGCCAAGAACCCCATCGGCCAGGTAGTCGACATCTTGGGGCGTTCGGGCGAGAACAACACCGAGATGCACGCCATCCTCGCCGAGTTCGGCCTGCCTTACAGTTATCCCAAGAACGTGGAGGATGCCGCTGAACGCATCTCCGCCGAAATCACGCCCGAAGAGATTGCCCGCCGCGAGGACTTCCGCAAGGTGACCACCTTCACCATCGACCCCCGCGACGCCAAAGACTTCGACGATGCCCTCTCCGTGCGCAGCTTGGGCAACGGCCAGTGGGAAGTGGGCGTACACATTGCCGACGTCACCTACTACGTACACGAAGGCACCGTCATCGATAAGGAGGCCGAGCATCGCGCCACGTCCGTCTACCTCGTGGACCGCACCATCCCTATGCTGCCCGAACGCCTTTGCAACAACCTCTGCTCCTTGCGTCCCAACGAGGACAAGCTGGCCTACAGCGTCATCTTCCGTATGGACGACCAGGCGCGGGTGCTCGACTCGCGCATCGTCCACACCGTCATACGAAGCAACCGGCGATTCACCTACGGCGATGCGCAGACCATCATCGAGACCGGGCAGGGAGACTACGCAGCCGAGATACTCACCCTCGACCGCCTCGCCAAGCTCTTGCGCCAACGCCGCTTCGAGGCCGGAGCCATCGCCTTCGACCGCGTGGAGGTGAAGTTCGACATCGACAAGCAGGGTCGTCCCGTACGCGTCTACTTCAAGGTGTCCAAGGACGCCAACAAGCTGGTGGAGGAGTTTATGCTGCTGGCCAACCGCACTGTGGCGGAGCGCATCGGCCGTGTCCCGCAGGGCAAGAAGCCCAAAGTTTTCCCCTACCGCATCCACGACCTTCCCGACCCCACCAAGTTGGACAACCTCTCGCAATTCATCGCCCGCTTCGGCTACAAGTTGCGTACTACGGGCGACAAGACCGACGTGTCCAAGTCCATCAACCGACTGTTGGGCGACGTGCAGGGCAAGAAGGAGCAGAACCTCATCGAGACCGTCTCCATACGTGCGATGCAGAAGGCGCGCTACTCCACCCACAACATCGGGCACTACGGCCTTGCCTTCGACTACTACACGCACTTCACTTCGCCCATCCGCCGCTATCCCGATATGATGGTGCACCGCCTGCTCACCAAGTACCTCGACGAGAAAGGCCGCAGCGTCAGCGAGAAGAAATACGAAGCCATGTGCGAGCACTCCAGCGCGATGGAGCAGCTTGCCGCCCAGGCCGAACGCTCGTCCGTCAAGTACAAGCAGGTAGAGTTTATGCAGGAGCACGTGGGGCAGGTGTACGACGGAGTCATCAGCGGTGTCACCGAGTGGGGGCTTTACGTGGAGCTGAACGAGAACAAGTGTGAGGGTATGATACCTATCCGCGACCTCGACGACGATTACTACGAGTTCGACGAGAAGAACTATTGCCTCCGCGGCCGCCGCAACAAGAACCACACCTATTCTTTGGGTGACCCCATCACCATCCGCGTGGCGCGTGCCAACCTGGAGAAGAAGCAGCTGGACTTCGCCTTGGCGTAGCCGATGGGGAATGAAGAATTAAGAATGAGGAATGAAGAATAACCGTCCGGATGGAAATTCTTCATTCCTCATTCTTCATTTAATATAAGCTCGTAGTCCGTCACGTCCAGCCAACGACCGAACTTCCGTCCTACCTCCCTGAACTGCGACACTTGCCGGAAACCCAGCCGCTCGTGCAGGCGGCGGCTCTCCGCGTTCTCCGCCGTGATGCACGCTATCAACGCGTGGCACTTCGCCCGGCGGCAATCCTCTATCAGCCTGCCCATCAGCGCCGTGCCGATGCCCTGTCCTCCGCAGCCCCGCCGCACGTACACTGTCGTCTCCCACGTCCGTCCGTAGGCAGCCCGCTCCTGCCACAGATGCGCATAGGCATAACCGTCCACCCGTCCGCCCTCGCCCGTCCACACCAGGTAAGGGCAGCGCAGAGGGATTTCCACCATCCGCCGCTCCATCTCCTCCACTGTCACCGGTTCTACTTCGAAAGTCGCCGTCGAGTGGAGGATATACTCATTATAAATCTCGCAAATGGCCTCGGTGTCCGAGGTCAACACTTCTCGTATCATAGTCGTAATCTTTAGTATAAGTAAGTATACGGAATTAAATGATGATTTATCAAGCAGTGTGTTGTCTTCTTGTCTGAACTTGGGACTCATAATGGCGATTGTTTTATCCGTTTGCGAAGATAGAAATAATCCTTCAATGGGACAAAGAATTCATATATCAAAATAAAATCCTATCTTTGCCTATCCTTACGGACAAATCCGTATTTTGAACGATAGAAATATACCGATATGAAAACCATCGAATTGACCGACCGGGCGGAGATTGAAGCCGCCATCGGTCGTTGTCCCTACTGTATGTTGGGCCTTGTGGACAAGGAGGGGAAGCCCTACGTAGTGCCTATGAACTTTGCTTGGGAGGACGGCCACGTCTTCCTGCACAGCGGCAGGGAGGGCAAGAAAGTGGAACTGCTGGAGGCGGAGCCTGTGGCCAGCCTCACGTTCTGCGACGGGGCGGAGCTGGTGTGGATGCACCGTGAGATGGCCTGCTCGTATAGTATGAAGAGCCGCAGCGTGCTTGTGCGGGGAAAGGTTTCTGCCATCACCGACCCTGCCGAGAAACGCCGCGCGCTCCTGCTGCTTATGCGCCACTACACGCAGGAGGAACTGCGTATGAGCGACGTGGCCGTCAGGGGCGTATGCGTCTGGCGCGTGGAAGCGGAAGAAATCACCGCCCGCAGCTTCGGAAACAGGCCCAGCGAGCTGTAGTTTCAACTATTTTGCTTAAGATAGGCTGCATCTCGGCAAAACATTTTCAAGCAAGCTTGAATGTTTTACGCTCAATTTGCACTATCTTTGCCCCTGTTTTACACCTATATTATATTTATAGGAATATGTTTAATTACTTATATGAGTCCTGCAAACTATTCAAATGTTCTGACGGAGACGGTAGACCGACTGTGTGAGCCCAGCTCTTATCAGGCCTTGCTGCATAGCCACCGCGACGGCGACCCGCTGCCTTCGGGCGAGGCGTTGCGCCGTGTCGTAGAGTTGGCGCGCAGCATCCTCTTTCCCGGTTATTTCGGCATATCGAACGTCAGTAGCCGCACCCTGAAGTACCATACGGGCGTGCAGGTGGAGGAGCTGCGCGACATCCTGGCCGGGCAGATACTGGCCGCCTTCTGTTTCGACAACACCGACGAGGAGCTGGACCGCACGCGCGACCAGGCGGTACGTCTGGCTACCATCTTCGTGCAATGCCTGCCCTATCACCGCCGCACGCTGGCCACGGATGTGGAGGCCGCTTACAACGGCGACCCCGCGGCGAAGAGCCACGGCGAGGTCATCCTTTGCTATCCCGCCATACGCGCCATCACCAACTACCGTCTGGCGCATCAGCTGTTGCTGCTCGACGTGCCCCTGCTGCCGCGCATCATCACCGAGATGGCGCACAGCGAGACGGGCATCGACATCCATCCCGGTGCGCAGATAGGGGAGTACTTCACCATCGACCACGGCACGGGCGTGGTCATCGGCGAGACGTGCGTCATAGGCAACCACGTGAAGCTGTACCAAGGCGTGACCCTCGGTGCCAAGAGCTTCCCCCTCGATGCCGACGGCAATCCCGTGAAGGGCATCCCCCGCCATCCGATACTGGAGGACGACGTGATAGTGTATAGTAACGCTACCATCCTGGGCCGCATCACCATCGGACGCGGCGCGACGGTGGGAGGCAACATCTGGGTGACGGAAGACGTGCCCGCAGGAGCAAGAATCGTACAAACAAAAGCCAAGAAATAAATGAACGAACAACCCTTCGAACTAATTGCCAAGACCTTCCAGGGACTGGAAGAGGTGCTGGCACAGGAACTGACCGCCCTGGGAGCGGACGAGATAGAGATAGGCCGCCGTATGGTGAGCTTCAAAGGCGACAAGGAGATGATGTACCGGGCCAACTTCAGCCTGCGCACCGCCCTGCGCATCCTCAAGCCCATCAAGCACTTCACGGCGCAGACGGCGGACGAGGTCTACGAGCAGACGAAAGACGTGCGTTGGGAGGATTACCTGCCCGCGGACAAGACCTTCGCGGTGGATTCGGTGGTGTTCAGCGAAGAGTTCCGCCACAGCAAGTTCGTGGCCTACCGTGTGAAGGACGCCATCGCCGACTACTTTCGTGAGAAGACGGGCAAACGCCCCAGCGTCAGTGTCACCCGCCCCGATGTGCAAATCAATATCCACATCGCCGAGACCGCCTGCACGCTCTCCTTGGACAGCAGCGGCGAGTCGCTCCACCGCCGTGGCTACCGCCAGGAAGCCGTGGAAGCGCCGCTCAACGAGGTACTGGCAGCCGGCATCATCCTTATGACGGGTTGGGACGGGCAGTGCGACCTGATAGACCCTATGTGCGGCTCGGGCACCATCCCCATCGAGGCGGCACTCATCGCCCGTAATATCGCGCCCGGCGTGTTCCGCCAAGGATACGCCTTCGAGCAGTGGCCCGACTTCGACGCCGACCTCTTCGAACGCATCTACAACGATGACAGCCGCGAACGCGACTTCACCCACAAGATATACGCTTACGACAACAATCCCCGCGCCATCGAGATAGCCACCCATAACCTCAAGGCGGCGGGCGTCAGCAGGGACGTGGAGCTGAAGCTGCAACCCTTCCAACAGTTCACCCAGCCTGAGGAGAAGAGCGTCCTTATCACCAACCCGCCCTATGGCGAACGCATCTCGTCGGACGACCTCTTGGGGCTTTACGAGATGATAGGCGAGCGGCTGAAGCACGCCTTCACTGGCGGCACGGCGTGGATTTTGTCCTACCGCGACGAGTGTTTCGACCAGATAGGCCTGAAGGCCACCGTCCGCATCCCCTTGCTCAACGGTGCCTTGCCTTGCGAGCTGCGCGAATACGAAATCTTTGATGGCAAGTACCCCGACTTCCGCCGCGAAGGCGGACGATTGGATAAGCGTGAAGACCGCCCGTACCGCGACGAGGAGCGCAAGCCGCGCCGCTTTGACGACCGTCCCAGACGGAATGAAGAATTCAGAATGAAGAATAAAGAATTCCGAGGAAAGCCGGAAGGGAATTCTTCATTTCGTCCCGAAGGGACTATTCCTCATTCTTCATTCAAGAACGACCGCCGTCCTTTCCGCAGCGA
>CALUIQ010000010.1 GCA_944320735.1 uncultured Bacteroides sp.
TAGGTGTTACGTTGGCTTGCTCTGGATGTTCTGATTTCCTGGAAGATCAGGTCCCACAGGGAACCATTGATAATGAGCAGTTACAGAATCCTGATTATGTAGATAATCTGGTCATTTCGGCTTATGCTGTATGGATTTCTGCTGAAGATATTAACTCTTCTTTCTCAATGTGGAATTACGATGTTCGCTCGGATGATGCTTATAAAGGTGGAAATGGAACAGAGGATGGTGATGTCTTTCACTCATTGGATATCTCTCAAGGTATTATGACCACGGCATGGAATATTAGTGATATGTGGCAACGTTTGTATAATTGTATTTCACGTGCTAATACAGCTTTGCAGTTGTTGAATCAGATGGATGAAAGTACTTATTCGTTGAAACAGCAGCGTATTGCGGAAATGAAGTTTTTACGTGGGCATGGTCATTTCTTGTTGAAACAATTATATAAGCATATCGTATTAGCCAACGATGAGAATCTTGCGCCAGAAGACTATAACAATTTGTCTAATACAACTTATTCCAACGACGATAGCTGGCAGCAGATAGCTAACGATTTTCAGTTCGCTTATGAAAACCTGCCGGAAACACAAGCGGAAAAAGGACGTCCTACTAAAGCCGCAGCGGCTGCTTATTTGGCAAAAACATATCTGTATAAGGCTTATCGTCAAGATAATCCGGAAAACAATGAAGTAACCAGTATCAATGCGGAAGACTTAAAAAAGGTCGTTCAATATACGGAAAGGTCTATTATGGCTGCTGGTGGATATGGATTGGAACCGGACTTTTATAATAATTTCCGTCCGGAGCCTCAATATGAGAACGGATGCGAATCTTTATGGGCCATGCAATATTCAATGAACGATGGAACAAATAATGGTAATTGTAACTGGTCGTATGGTTTGATCGTTCCGAATATTCCGGGCGTAACTGATGGTGGATGTGATTTTTATAAGCCGAGTCAGAACTTAGTGAATGCATTCAGGACAGATAATGATGGATACCCTTTGTTTGATACCTTTAATGACAATGATTATAATGTCATTACAGATAATGCGGATCCTCGATTGTTCTTGACAGTTGGTATGCCGGGATTCCCTTATGAATTCAATAAGAAGTACATGATGGACAAGTCTTCTACTTGGAGCCGTAGTAATGGCCTTTATGGTTATTATGTCACGTTGAAGCAGAATGTGGATCCGGATAGTGGCTATCTGATAAAAGGTGGATGGTGGGGAAGTTCGATGAACCACATCGTACTCCGGTATGCGGATGTTTTGTTGATGCGCGCGGAGGCCTTGATCCAGTTGAATGACGGACGTATCGGTGAGGCTATAAGTTTAATTAATGAGATTCGTAACCGGGCGAGTCAGAGTACGGCCATGATTGCGGATTACCCATCTCAATATGGTGTGACCTTCTATGTAAAACCTTATACCGGAACTTATACGAAGGATGAAGCCTTGAAAATGCTGAAATTTGAACGTCGTGTAGAGTTGGCCATGGAATGTGACCGTTTTTTTGATTTAGTACGTTGGGGTGAAGCCGATAAGGTTTTGAACAAATATTATGCGGAGGAAGCAAATGATTGTGTGGTTTATTCGAATGCTTCATTTACGAAGAATAAGAATGAATATTTGCCAATACCGTTTGCCCAGATAAGTGCTAGTAATGGTCATTATACACAAAACTGTGGTGGTTGGTAATTTTGAATATGAATCATTAAGGAATGAATATTATGAATGCGATAAAACATATTAACAAATTTCTTTTGATTGTCTTGTCTCTGATTTTTGTGATGGGGTGTGATGATAATGAGACAAATCTTCAGTTGAGTGGAGATACGTGGTTGAAAACTTTGGTGATAGATGATTTTCAAGGTGTTATTGATAATACTAACAAAACGGTAGTTGTTGGAGTTCCTGTAACTTACGATACGGAAGCCATGAAAATTACGGCGATTGAGGTTTCTGAAGGCGCGGAAGCTTCGATGAAGATTGGAGATGTGGTAAATTTTTCTTTCCCTCAAACAATTAAAGTGACGAATGGAGATGCCTTTTTGGAATATACTGTTACCGTTAAACGTGATGAGGCGAAAATCATATCATTTAAATTGAATGATAGTTATACGGGAATTATTGATGAGGATAACCACTCTATTCAAGTTCGTGTACCGACAAGTGTCAATATTTCCAGTCTGATTCCTACGATAGAAACTACGGAAGGGGCTGAGGTTATTCCGGCTTCGGGGCAAGCTGTTGATTTTACTGCTCCCGTAGAGTTTACGGTTTCTTATCAGAGCGCTAAATCGACTTATGTAGTTACGGTAGTTCAGTCTGATTCTCCTATTGCCGTGTATGTGGGTTTGGCTTCTTCTATAGATGACCTGAATCCAGAAGAAAAAGAGGCTGCAAATTGGATGTTGAAAAATATCTCGAATGCGGAGTATTTGTCATTCGATGATGTTCGTACAGGAAGGGTAGATCTGAGCGGTTGCAAGGTAATGTGGTGGCATTTGCATATCGATGGAGGAATTGATAATGAGGCGAAGTTTGATGCGGCGGCTCCAAGCGCTGTGCAGGCGGTTGCCAAAATGAAAGAGTTCTATGAAAATGGTGGTAGTTTGTTGTTGACACGTTTCGCTACATATTACGCTTCTAAATTGGGTATAACCAATGATGGAAAAGTTCCTAATAACTGTTGGGGAGGTACGGAGCAAGCTGGTGAAACAACTACGGGTCCATGGAGTTTCTTTGTCACGGATCATCAAGAGCATGCGTTATATATGGGCGTGAATATTGAAACTATTGATGGTAAGCCGGCTATTTATACTTGTGACAAAGGTTATAACATCACTAACAGTACGGCTCAATGGCATATTGGTACAGATTGGGGAGATTATGCTGACTTGAATACCTGGGAAACTAAACATGGTGCTGTTAGTTTGGGATATGGAGGTGATGGCTCAGTTGTGGTATGGGAATACCCGTCAAGCGAAACAAGTGGTAAAGTTCTTTGTATTGGTTCTGGATGTTATGACTGGTATTCTGCAGGAGTTGATGTTTCAGCGGACCAGTATCATGAAAATGTGGCAACACTCTCTCAGAATGCTATTAATTATTTAATGAACGCATCAAAAAAATAATTGAATAATAGTTGTCCGATAATGGGTCTCCCACTATCGGACAGCGTTAACTAAATAATGTAATTTATGAAAACGATGATATATTCTTTAGCTTTAGCGGCATTAGTGTCATTAGGAAGTTGTACTGATGACGAGCCTATATTAACGCAGAAAGACTGGCAAGGTACTGCGAACTATTTTGCTTCGACAGATGAACAGTTTACTACTTATTATAGACCATTCGTAGGATATGTGGGTGATCCGATGCCTTTTTATGATCCGGTTGAGCAAGATTTTAAAATCTTGTATTTGCAGGATTTCCGTCCGAATCCAGAAGCGACTTATCATCCTATTTGGGGATTAAGTACGAAGAATCTGGACTCGTATCAATCTTTGGGAGAATTGATACCTACAGGAACAGCTTCGGAGGCTGATGCTGCGCTTGGAACAGGTAGTACGATATATAATGACACTGAAAAATTGTATTATACATTCTATACAGGTCATACCGCTAAACAAGAAGTTGTGATGATGGCAACTTCTCCTGATTTTAAAGTGTGGACGAAAGATAAGTCTCTTT
>CALUIQ010000011.1 GCA_944320735.1 uncultured Bacteroides sp.
CCTTTGACTTTCTTGTTGCCGTCTATACCACGTTTAGAATCAACATGATGGGAAGTCTTTACGCTTCTGGAATCAATGATGCCAAGGCTGGGGCTTTCCTGACGTCCTGCCTGTTTGCGGATGAGGGAATGCAAGACATCCATCACCTCTTCAAACACGCCTTCAAATTTCCACTTACGGAAATAGTAATAGACGGTTTGCCAAGGGGCGAAGTCTGATGGAAGCATACGCCATTGGCAACCTGCCTTGTTAATATAAAGTATTGCATTCATTATTTCTCTAAGCGAATGTTTTCGCTTTCTTGCGGCTCTAAAATCTTTTTTATAACTTGCCACTGTTTTTCAGTCAGGTGGGTTGGATATTGTGTCATAACTTTATAGTTTGGTACCTTTAAAGATATAACATTTTTCCAATTGACCTGCTGATTCTGAATTTTATGCAACCCTATAACATTATTCTTGAATCAATTCAAAACAGTTTCTTAATAAAAAGAGCTACCCACAAGTCACGGCAATAATCAATAAAAAGCTACATACCTTCTTTTATACGGACTTCCTTCTCCGATTTTATGCCGCAGATTAGGATATGAAGCTGTCATATTCGTATGATAGAGTCGGAAACGGAGTGCAAGGATGTAAATATTTCGCAGCTGTTGAATAAGCGATAAGATTAAAATGAAAAAAGCGGGATTTCAAATTACCTATAGGTAGTTGGGCAATTACCTATAAGTAGTTGACTATCTACCTATAAGTAGTTTGACAACTACCTATAGCTAGAAATTAGGGAACAGATTGGGGATCCTGTTCCTGACAAGATTATTTATTCTATAAAAGATTTTTTCTCTGCTTGTGCTTCGTTTTGGCACTACATATACTTTACTTTGCAGCAAAAACAACGTTAAACTTAGTATATTGCAAAATGAAGACGATAGAAAACTATGACGTGAAGATATTCACCGAGAATATCGAGGCGAGTGCAGAAGAACAAATCAAAGGATTATTGGCCATTGAGGTGTTCAGCCGGTGCAAAATTCGTATCATGCCTGATGTGCATGCGGGGGCAGGATGCGTCATCGGGTTTACCGGAAATTTGGGCGACAAAGTAATACCGAACATCGTAGGTGTGGACATTGGGTGTGGCCTCTTGGTGCAGCCGTTCGTTTGCGCCAAGGAGATTGATTATCATGCTTTAAATGAATTTATCCTGCACAACATCCCGTCGGGACGCAACTGTCGGGACAACCATTATGCGACGCTTCCCCCAAAGTATATGGATGTGTATCGGGAAAACAAAGACATCATCAAACAATTGCGATGTTACCGCGAACTGAAGGAGACGAAACGCCTCAACGCTTCTATCGGCTCATTGGGTGGCGGCAACCATTTCATTGAGTTGGATAAGGATGAGAGCGGGATGACTTATCTGGTGGTGCATACAGGAAGCCGTAATCTGGGGAAACAAGTGGCTGAGATTTACCAGAAACTGGCCGTGAAATGCCAGTCGGGTTGGGCGGAGCTGATAGAGGAGCAGAACCAGATGATTGAGGCATACAAGCGGGCAGGACGGAAGAGCGAGCTGCAAGACGCCATCCGCGACTTGCATAACTCGTTCAAGATGCGCAAGCCGACCATACCGCCCGACTTATCTTACCTGGAAGATGGTTTCCGCGAGGATTATTTGCACGACATGCGCCTTTGCCAGCATTGGGCCAAGTTGAACCGACGGTTGATAGTGGGCCTCATTATGGATTATTTGACTCAGCAAAAGAATGTCGATGACTCGGCAAAGAATTGGCAAAGCCTTTCTTTCGAGAGTATCCATAATTATATTGGTGATGACAACATCATCCGTAAAGGAGCCATCTCTGCCTACTCGGGACAGAAGTGCATCATCCCGTTGAATATGCGTGACGGTTCACTGATTTGCATCGGCAAAGGTAATGAAGACTGGAACTGTTCCGCTCCGCACGGTGCCGGACGCATCATGAGCCGGAGCAAGGCTTTCCAACAAATCAGCATGGAGGATTACCGCCAATCCATGACAGGCATCTATAGCGAAAGCCTGTCGGAGAACACCAAGGATGAATCGCCCATGGTGTATAAGCCGAAGGATGAAATCGTCCGCAACATCCAAGATACGGTATCGATTGTGAATGTGATTAAACCGGTGTATAATTTTAAGGCAGCGGAGTGAAGGATGATAGTGTTTTATTCTCGTCAAGATATGACGAGAATAAAGAGTGCCTTCACGTTTCCGCGTTCATCCTCACTTTTTCTTCGGATAGTCTATCGTGTAGTGCAATCCCCTACTCTCTTTCCGCTCCATTGCCTGCTTCGTGATGAGATAACCTACGTTGATCATATTGCGGAGTTCGCACAGTTCGCGGGTCGCCTTGCAACGTTTGAAGAGGCGTTCGGTCTCCTCGTAGAGGATGTCCAGGCGGTTCCAGGCACGGGTGAGGCGGACGTTGCTACGCACGATACCCACATAGGCTTCCATAATTTGGTTTACCTCTTTCATGCTTTGAGTGATAAGCACACGCTCTTCATTGCTGATGGTGCCTTCGTCGTTCCATTCGGGGATGTCCTCGTTGAAGTCATAACGCTCCAATACACTTAAGGCGTGTTTGGCGGCGGCATCGGCATAGACCACGGCTTCGATGAGTGAATTGGATGCCAAGCGGTTGCCTCCGTGCAGGCCGGTGCACGAACATTCGCCGATGGCATACAGACGGCGGATGCTGCTCTGTCCGTCCAAATCGACCTTGATGCCTCCACACAAATAGTGAGCGGCAGGCGCTACGGGGATGTATTCTTTCGTAATGTCAATGCCAATGCTGAGGCATTTCTGATAAATATTGGGGAAATGGCGTTTGGTCTCTTCCGGGTCTTTGTGGGTCACGTCCAGATAAACATGGTCTTCACCCCGGAGTTTCATCTCGTTGTCAATGGCACGAGCCACAATGTCACGCGGAGCCAAAGACAGGCGTGGGTCATACTTCTGCATAAATTCCTTGCCGTCCAACGTACGGAGTACACCGCCATAGCCACGCATGGCTTCCGTAATGAGGAACGAAGGCCGGTCGCCCGGATGATAAAGTGCCGTGGGGTGGAACTGGATGAACTCCATATCTTTCACCGCTCCCTTAGCACGGTAAACCATCGCAATGCCATCGCCCGTAGCCACCAACGGATTGGTGGTATGGCGATAAACGGCCTCACAACCTCCTGTTGCCATAACCGTGACCTTGCTGAGGAACGTATCCACTTCGCCCGTGGCCTCGTTCAGTACGTAGGCACCGTAGCACTTGATGCCTGGCGTGTAGCGGGTCACGATGATGCCTAAGTGATGTTGGGTGATGATTTCCACCGCATAGAAGTTGGTAAATATAGTGATGTTGGGATGCTGTTTTACGGCTTCGATAAGGCTGGTTTGTATCTCAGCTCCCGTGTTGTCCTTGTGGTGCAGAATGCGGAATTCCGAGTGTCCGCCTTCGCGATGCAGGTCGAATTCCCCGTTTTCTTTCTTATCGAAATGTACCCCCCACTTGATAAGTTCCTGGATTTGAGCAGGCGCATTGCGCACTACCTTCTCCACTGCCGCACGGTCGCTTATCCAGTCGCCTGCTATCATAGTGTCTTCAATGTGCTTCTCGAAGTTGTCCACGGCCAGATTGGTCACCGAGGCAATGCCTCCCTGCGCGAAATACGTATTGGCCTCTTCCATACCGGCCTTACAAATAAGGGCTACCGTACCCTTTTCCGCCACTTTAAGGGCGAAGCTCATACCGGCTATCCCTGAGCCGATGACGAGGAAATCGAACTTTCTTACCATAACCTGATGTTTTACTTGAATGCAAAACTACAAAATAACTTCATAGTTTGTGCACCTTACCGCTAAAAATCCATATCTTTACGCCCAAAAAGAAGCGTTATGGACAGAACTTTCCAAGCCCGCGTCACCGTAGGGCAATATTTGGCTTTGGCATTGTGCACCTTTATGGCGGGTTATGGCCTTTGGTATAAAGAGTGGGCAGTCGCTTTGTTGTTTATGCTCTTGTTGGTGTTCGTCATCGAGCAACTCATCCATTCGGCCTATACCATTCGTGCCGAAGGCGAGTTGGTGATTTGTCGGGGACGTTTCCGCAAGGTGAGGCACATTCCTTTGCAAGACATTTCTTTGGCGGAGCGAGCGAAAGCTCCCCTCTTTGGTGCCCTCTTTGTTTCGCATTACGTGCTGGTGCATTACACGAACGGAAAGACCCTTGCCTTGCTTCCCACCAATGAAGAGGAGTTTCTAAAGACGTTGGCGAAACGGGGGTGCAAGATAATGTGAGTATTGCTTAACAACACCGCACCTTAGTTTTTGACTCCGCAACTAACATTCTTCGTTTAAAAGCAACAGCTATATTCTTGCGGGCAAAATCGTTAAGCCCACGAAAAGTCGTACGTTTTTTCAACTCATCCAAAGGCATTATAAGCAATAACTTTGCCAAACATTCATCTGCAAACGAATTGGAAACGACATCTACCCCTTCAAAGTCGAGCACCACCAACTCGTCTTGCTGCAACAAGGGCAACAGCATATTCCTTGCTTTTTCTCCTAACATACGAGTGCCAAGATTTTCTCCGATTGTAATAAATTTGAATGTTATCATATCTTCTATTGTTATCACCAAAGGTTATCAATATCTTCTGTATCAAGAAACTCTTCATTAAATTCAGAAACAGCATCTGTTCTATTTTCCAATACTTCATTCGGATTAATCTCTTTATCAGAATATAATTCAAAATAGATTACCGTACCTTGCCAGAAATCTGTATCTTTTATCTGTTCCTTCTCACCGTCCCAAACAAGGAGGTGATTGCCGGAATGAAGTTTCAAAATAATTCCCGCTTGACGCATCAGACAGGCTGTAGAATAAAGTCCGAACCCCATACCTTTCCCGTCCGTCACCTTATCACGCATACATTGAACAAGAGCTTCCGCTTCTGACATATTACGATACATCTCATTCTCCGTCAACGAACGGTGTATACCTATTCCGTCATCTACTACCATAATTTGTATTTTCGCTTCTTCAGGAGAATATTTTAGCATTACTGTTCCACACGGTTTCATAGAATGGGTCAGCACATTGTCTAATATCTCATAAAAGCAGTAACTAAGAGTCTGTAATATACTCAGTTCAATGTCCGGTTGCATTTTCAGTACATTTACGATGTCCTTATAGACAGAATGAATGCTCTCGCTATCAAACATTTCTATAATGGGTAGCGAATCACATTCTCCAAAATATTGTTTTAACAATCCGTCTATATTCATAATGCACACACTTTATATAACTTTCTTTCCGCATACCATAAATGCTTATCTATAGTCCGCTTTAAAGATCTTCACAAACACTTTCGCTACGTACGCTATAAGGCTCTGTTTTTGTAATCTTTCCTTTTATTGTCTGTAGAGTTCCCGTATAGGCACCTTCAATATCAAGCAAATAAGTAGCAACGATTTTCTTGAAGATTATTTTACCGGTATAAGTCAGTTTTGTATTAGGAGGTAGAGTGGTTCCGTCTTTAATAGAAACACTGGGAAGCTCCCGTATCGTTTCATTCTGATAGGGTATATATCCAGCGTCGTTCGCATAAGGTTTACCACTGAGCACAAAAACATCTTTCACCATAATCGTACCGCCTTCTGTCACCCAAGTAAAAGCATTCGGGTCATCGCTACTAAAAGTCGTTTCTAAGTAATAACCATCATAGGGTCTCCACTCAACATATCGGTCTTGATTGCTCTGATTCACATAAACGGCCGTATCGAGTTTTTGCTCAAACGTACTCACTCCATCCCCTTCCTCAAAAACATATTCGATGCTTTTCACCACAAAAGGCTCATTGACGATCGTTTCTTCTTCGTCTTGACAAGAAACTAAAGCTGTACATAACAAAGCGATTGTGCACAGAAGCATACAAGCGATACATAAGATTTCTGTTCATAGCCATTCTTTTCATTGTTTGGGACAAATATAAGGATTATGTTTGAATATGCCAAAGGCTCACTTCATTTTGGGAAATAAAATAGGCAGGCCTGCGAAATAATTTTTCCCGACCTGCCAGTTATTTTTCCCTCGTGAGGGAGATAAGTCAAACGTTACGATTTCCGCCCTACCGCAAACCATTTCCATACCATCGCGCTGCAAGCGGCACCTACAAACGGAGCCACGATGAAGAGCCAAAGTTGAGAAAGGGCTTGTCCGCCTTCCAGCAGAGCCGGGCCTATGCTGCGTGCGGGATTGACCGATGTGCCCGTGATGGGGATGCAGACGATGTGAATCAGCACCAGCGTCAAACCGATGGCAAGTCCCGCCAGATTGCCCGCTCCGCCTTTCTCGGCCGTGGCGGCAAGAGCCACCCATACAAAGATGAACGTAAACACTGCCTCAGCGATGAAAGCCTGTGCCGTCTCGCCGGGGTCGAAGGTATTGCTTCCCGTTGCCGTAGGACCGTCAAAGCCTCCCGTAGTGGTGAGCAAAGCCAAGACGAACGAGCCGATGATGGCACCGATAATCTGAAAAATCATATACATCGTGGCATCCTTGCTGCTCATACGGCCAGACAACCATACGCCCAACGTGATGGCCGGATTGATGTGACATCCCGAAATACTCCCGATGGTATAAGCCATAGCCACTACGGACAAGCCGAAAGCCAAAGCCACACCCAACGTTCCTACGCCGGCACCTACCGTACCGGCCACACTGCCCGCAAACACGGCACTGCCGCATCCCATTAACACAAGCACCATTGTGCCCAACATTTCCGCCAAATACTTTCTCATACGCTCTTCAGATTTTAAAAGATTGAACAATATGGGTTGATTCATTCGTAAAAGTGTGCTAAATATAACGAATTAATCAATAAGTTGTGCGGAAATGGGGCAATTTAACATCAAAAAGGGGCGAAACTTAAATTTCTTCTCCTAATAATGTGGCCGCCGTAGAGCCTGTGATGCGCACTTTCACCAGCTCACCAGGATGATGCGTGCCACGGTCGAACACTACGACCCGGTTTTGCTCCGTCCGTCCAAAGAGCTGGTCACGGCTTCGCTTGCTGGTGCCCTCGGCCAAGACTTCGTAGGTGCGGCCTACACAACGTGCGTTGGCTTCAGCGGAGAGGCGGTTTTGCAGGGCGATGATTTCCTCCAACCTTCTGATTTTCACCTCTTCAGGGATGTCATCGGGCAGATGCTTGGAAGCGTAGGTGCCGGGACGTTCGGAGTATTTGAACATAAAAGCCGAGTCGTAGGCGCACTCTTCCATCAGGCTGAGCGAAAGCCGGTGGTCTTCCTCCGTCTCGCCAGGGAAGCCGCAGAAGATGTCGGTGGAAAGGCCGCAATCGGGGATAATGCGACGGATGGCCGCCACCCGCTCCAGATACCACTCACGGTCATACTTGCGGTTCATCAACTTCAAGATGCGGCTGCTCCCGCTCTGCACAGGCAAGTGGATGTGGCGGCAAACATTAGGCTCTTCGGCTATGACGTGCAGCGTCTCGTCACTCATATCCTTGGGATGAGAGGTGGTGAAGCGGACACGCATCTCCGGAGCGGCCTGCGCCACGGTGCGCAACAACATAGGGAAAGTCACTACCTGCCCGTCGGGGCGTTCAAAGCGATAGGAATTCACGTTTTGTCCCAGCAGGGTCACTTCCTTGTAGCCTTTCTCGCGCAAGTCGTTCACCTCGCGGAGGATGCTTCCCACGTCCCGGCTCCGCTCACGCCCACGGGTGTAGGGCACAATGCAATAGGTGCAGAAGTTGTTGCATCCGCGCATAATGGAGACGAAGCCCGATATGCGGTTGCCGCCAATGCGCGAAGGCACGATGTTGCGATAGGTCTCCGTGGTGGACAGCTCTACATTGATGGCCTTCTCCCCTGCCTCAACGGAAGCTATCAAGTCGGGCAGGGTCAAGTAGGCGTCGGGACCTGCCACAAGGTCTACGTGATGGTTCGTTATCAAGTCGTCCTTCACCCGCTCGGCCATACAGCCCAACACGCCCACGATGAGGTGCGGACGTTTCTTGCGGAGCGAATGGAAAAACTCCAGCCGGTTGAGAATCTTCTGCTCGGCATTATCGCGCACGGAGCAGGTGTTGAGGAATACGGCATCGGCTTCGTCCAGTGTATCAGCCGGCTCATATCCCGCCATCCGCATCACAGAGGCCACCACCTCGCTATCCGCCACGTTCATCTGGCATCCGTACGTCTCTATAAACAATTTCTTTTCCATCATATAAAATTCCCATTTATTAATCCGGCCACAAAGATACGCCTTTCCGGCGACAAAACTTCGCAAAGTGCTTGACAAAGTTTGGCATTCCTATCCCTCTCTAAATCATAAAGGAAGAAGAATTGTTAATATATTCTAACAAGGAAAACTTTTTTCGATAAATATTTGGCTATTTTAGAAAAACATTGCAAATTTGCTGTCGAAAGAAACATTAGATTTTTTCATAGTTAAGGTTTAGGTTAAAAAATAAGGGCTGCTGGGAAGCATCCCTTTTTTTATGCCCCTGCGGGAGCTATATTTCAGATTAATTGACTATCTTTGGCGAATGAATCAATCCTATAACACAGTACGATATGGATGACGTATTAAAAATTCTGCTCATATTGGGTTTTATCATCTTCGGCGTAGTGAAGAAAGCCCAAAAGAAAGCCCAGAACGCTCCCGCAGATGAGTGGGGCACACCTACGCCCCAACCGGAAAATCCGATGCCGGAAGCTTGGGGGAGCGGAGAAATCTACGCCGAGCCTATCGCCGAAAGCCCCCGGCCGGAAGAGGAACCGGACAGAGGCGAAACAATCCCCCCGTTCTTCAACAAAAAGTCTCCAGAGGAAGGCGTGCGGACAACCCGGATTACGAGACCGATGCCGGACGAAAAGCAACAGCCCGCCTTCGCCCAAGAGGACGAAACGGAGGACATTGACATCCGTTCGATGGAAGAAGTGCGGCGGGGCATCATCTGGTCGGAGATACTGAATCGGAAATACTAAATTTGGTTTTAGATAAAAATATAAAAAATAGAAAGAAGACATGGCATTCAATCACATTTCGGCGGCCGAAGCCGCCAGCCTCATCAAACACGGCTACAACATCGGCCTGAGCGGATTTACTCCCGCAGGAACGGCCAAAGCCGTGACGGACGAGCTGGCCAAAATAGCGGAAGCGGAGCATGCCAAAGGAAATCCCTTCCAAGTAGGTATCTTTACGGGAGCCTCTACGGGCGAATCGTGCGACGGCGTACTGAGCCGCGTCAAGGCCATCCGCTACCGCGCGCCCTACACCACCAACCCAGACTTCCGCAAAGCGGTGAACAACGGGGAGATAGCCTACAACGACATCCACCTCTCGCAAATGGCACAGGAGTTGCGCTACGGGTTTATGGGCAAGGTGGACGTGGCCATCATCGAAGCCTGCGAAGTGACGGACGATGGCAAGATTTACCTGACCGCCGCCGGAGGTATCTCGCCCACCATCGCCAGCCTGGCCGACAAAATCATCATCGAACTGAACGCCGCACATAGCAAGGCCGCTATGGGGCTGCACGACGTGTACGAGCCCCTCGACCCGCCTTACCGCCGCGAGATACCCATCTACAAACCCAGCGACCGCATCGGCACGCCTTACATCCAGGCCGACCCGAAGAAGATTGTGGGCATCGTGGACACCAACTGGCCGGACGAAGCGCGCTCGTTTGCCGCAGGCGACCCGTTGACGGACAAAATCGGACAGAACGTGGCCGACTTCCTCGTGGCGGATATGAAGCGTGGCATCATCCCACCGACGTTCCTCCCCTTGCAATCGGGCGTGGGCAACATCGCCAACGCGGTGCTCGGTGCCCTGGGGCACAGCACGGCCATCCCGGCATTCGATGTCTATACGGAAGTGATACAAAACGCAGTCATCGGCCTCATCCGCGACGGACGTGTGAAGTTCGCTTCGGGCTGCTCATTGACCGTGACGAACGACTGCCTCAACGAGGTATATCGCGATATGGACTTCTTCCGCGACAAGCTGGTGCTCCGCCCGTCGGAAATCTCCAACAGCCCCGAAATCGTACGCCGCCTCGGCATCATCTCCATCAACACCGCCATCGAGGCCGACATCTACGGCAACGTGAACTCCACGCACATCGGCGGTACGAAGATGATGAACGGCATCGGCGGTAGCGGCGACTTCACCCGCAATGCCTACATCTCCATCTTCACCTGCCCGTCCGTGGCGAAGGAAGGCAAAATCAGTGCTATCGTGCCTATGGTGTCGCACGAGGATCACTCGGAGCACGACGTGAACATCATCGTCACCGAACAGGGCGTGGCCGACCTGCGCGGCAAGAGCCCGAAGGAACGTGCGCAAACCATCATCGAGAATTGCGTTCACCCGGACTACAAGCAAATCCTGTGGGACTACCTGAAGCTGACAGACGGCAAGGCACAGACGCCGCATTGCGTCAAGGCAGCCCTCGCTATGCACGCCGAACTGGCCAAGAGCGGAGATATGCGCAACGTGGATTGGTCACTCTATCGGTAAGAGATATATAAACACAGAGACACGAAGACACAGCGTTTTTTAAGTCCAGGCATCTTTCATCCTTTTAAAACTCTGTGCCTCCGCGTCTCTGTGTTCCGACAAGTCCGCCGTCTTATGTCAGCGGATCCTCCGTCTCGCCCTCGCCCGGCTCGGTGCCGCCGCCGGGAGTAGTGTCCTTCACGTCGGGCGAGACTTCCACCCACACCAGCTCATCGCTATCCACCAGGGCACGAGTATATGCCTTGCCGCTGGGCAGCTTGATGCGCTCGGGGATGAACTCCACGCGCACGGCCTTCACCTGCTTCTCGAAGTCGAAGTCGTCGAGGTTTTCCACGCCTACGGTGTCAAGCGTGTAGCGGAAGTAGCCCAACCCTTTGATGTGGACGCTGCGACCCGCCGACATGCGAGTGTGCATCACTCCGGCTATGTCGCCCAGCACAGCCTGCACATCGCTGTTACTCACTGTGGAGATTTTTGCCAAATCCTTGGCGATGGTCTCCGTTTCCACAGGTTTGCCCTGCACCACGGCTTGAGGATAATAGACCCCTTGCCTTTTCTGATACGTTTTCTTCCAAAATGGCATCGTCGTAAAATTTAGAATGTTAATACTATGTATTGTTTA
Source organism: uncultured Bacteroides sp. (assembly GCA_944320735.1). GTDB lineage: Bacteria > Bacteroidota > Bacteroidia > Bacteroidales > Bacteroidaceae > Bacteroides. The sequence continues at coordinate 11,217 of CALUIQ010000011.1, forward strand.
TCGCCTGTTTCACCTTGAGTTTCCCGAAGTGGCACTTCGAGGCGGTCAATGTGCCACTTTGTGATGGTCGAAGTGGCACTTCGGGAAAACGCCGTTGTATTGGTAATGCCATCGGTGCCTTATGACCGGCGAATACTAATTCAGCTTCGTGACAGTACTGTTTTCATCCACCGTGGCATCAATCCCATCGGTTGCAGTCGCAGGATTATTTGTACTGCCGGAATGACCGATGTAGTCACTGAGATGGTTGCCTCTTTGGACATAGACCTCGGAATTATTCCTTATCGTAATAGTAGAATACGAGCCTTTGGCATCATCGTCTATTCCACCACCGATAGCAGCCCCAGTTGTATTGTAATAGCTTTCTCCTGTTCCGTACGCATAAACAGTTGCGTTGTTTATGGTAATGGTTCCGCAACTGGCTGTACCTGCTCCACCTATTCCTGGAGCATACGTTCCAACATTATAATCACTTCCATAGGCATATACAGTTACATTGCTGACGGATATGTTGCCACTATTGGTACAAGTAGCAGTATAACCGTTCATTGTCGTATATCCACCGATGCCATTGCCTCCATTTCCGCCTGTCACAGTCAGTTGGTCGTCCCGACTTCCTCCCGTAATAGTCACGGTGTTATTCTCCGCGATAAAGATACCTGCGCCATTGTTGCTGGAGACATTGCACCTTCCTACTACTTGAATGGTAGGCGAACCGCCGGTGATGTTGATGGCATTGCCACTACTGACGTTTATCCCGGCGTTTTGCAGCGTCACCGTGGGCGAGCCGTTGATTTGGATGGCATGAGTTGTGGAGCCGGTCAGGCGGTAATTGCCGTTATTGCTGATGGTGTAGTCACCGGTCAAAGCAGAAAGTTCTACCAAGGTGGCGTCCATATCTATCTCCTGTTTGCCCCAAGAGTCCGAGATGCCGGCGGAGATGTTCACGCTCTGCATAGCGAGGCTGGCGAGGTCGCCGCTGAGGACGGTGTGACGTCCGGGGGCGAAAGGAACCTTAGAGACGGTCATGGGGCTGCCGCAAGTCAGCGTAAGGTCCTGCTCGCCTTCAGCGGCCAGGACGTAGAAGGAGAAGACTTCGCTGTCGGCTCCCGTGGTGACGGTCTCGGTATGCATGTAGGGGGTAGCACTGCCGGTCAGCGAACCGCTTGTTACGTTGTAGCCGCTATAAGTGGCAGGAATGGCGAGGCTGACGGAAGCATTCGTAAGGGCGGTGGTGGTCTTCAGCGTCACTTTGGAAACGACCAGCTTCAGCTCCGCGCTGACGGAGGAGGCGGAACCGTCCCACGAGGCGGAACCCGCATAGGCGATGCCCGTAGCGGTGCCGGCGGTAACGGCGGAGAGGTTGTTTACGGTGTAACTGCCGTCGTCCGCCCAGAAGTAGAAGTTGCAGCTTTCGCCGACGGAGAGGGTCGTGCTGGCGGTGAAGGTCTTGTTGTCCGTGGTACTCATCTGGACGGGCGTCCCGTCATCTATCTGCATGTAGCAGCGAGTGAGTGCGTTGTCCTCCGTCTCGCTGACAGTGCGGGTGCGCATCTCCTCGGCGGCGGATACGGTGATGGTGACGGTCTGCTGTTCGCCCGGTTCAGGACCGATAGGGGTATCGTCGCTGTGGCACGAAGCCAAGAGGAGGACAAGAAGCCCCAATAAGTTAATCTTTCCTAATGTGGGGGGTAATTCTTAATAACTGTTTCATAAAGCTAAAGTATTTAGTAGATTAATAATCTATGTATCGCGCCAAAGGTAGTCTGTTTTCTTGACGTAGGCAAGCGTGCGGGGGAGTTTTTTTACCCTAAGAAAGTGATTTTTATGCCAATATCGCTATCTTTGCACACAGATAGGTGAAACAGAACCCAATGGGAAATTACATTTAAACAGAAGGTCGCTTTCATTTAAAGGGACGCAACGGCACATTAAATGAAAAATGAGGTATCATTGCCGGATGATCCACAATTTATAGGAAGGGCATAAAAAATATCGGGAAAAAAGAGAAATGTCACATATAAACTTATATATTTGCAAAAAATCATAGATGATTATTAAATTCTAAATTACTATCTCAACCTATGAGACGTATCTATTTTTTGCTTTTTATCCTCTTGTCAGGACTGGCGTTTGCCGGGAATGTCCCGGAAGAACAGGCGCGAAAGACGGCGTTGGCCTTTTGGCAATCTGCTCCACAGACACGTGGCGCATCGTCCGTCAATCTTCAAATGGTGCTTCAGAGTGAAAGCCTTACTACCCGTTCCGCGGGGACGGCTCCGGCTTACTATGTGTTCGACAATACGTCGGGACCGGGTTTTGTCATCGTGTCCGGTGATGATGTAGCGATGCCGGTGTTGGCTTACTCCTTCGAGAATGAATTTCCTACCCAAGAAATGCCCGAGAACCTGAAAGGGTGGCTAAAAGGAGTGCGGGACGAAATCAATTACGCCCGCCAGAAAAACATGCAGGCTTCGATGTATGTCACTCGTGCATGGAGTTCCACTGCGGTGGGAACTCCGGTGGTGGAACTAGAAACGGCAGCTTGGAATCAGGAGCGGCCTTACAATGACCTGTGCCCGCAAGTAAACCGTTTTGATACCTATACCGGTTGTACGGCTACGGCACTGGCCATTGTGATGAAATACCACGAATGGCCGCTACAAGGCATAGGCACTTTGCCCGCTTATGTCACCGAGACCTATAAAGCCAGCATACCCGAACAGCCTTTGGGACATACTTATGACTGGGACAATATGCGGATGGTGTATACTGCGGGACAGTACACCAATCAAGAAGCCGAAGCGGTGGCTACTTTGATGCGCGACTGCGCGGTAGGCATCCAGTCGGATTTTGGGCCTCTCTTTGTTAGTAGCGGCACGGCAGCTTATGTGAATTATATTCCTGACTTTTTGACCAACTATATGGGATATGACCGGGCTTGCCGATTGGTCGACCGTGGCAATTACAATACAGCTGACTGGAATCAGTTGATGAAAGATGAATTGAGTAACGGTCGGGTTGTTCTTATGGGCGGACAGGCACAAGACGGTGGTCACGCTTTTGTGTTGGACGGTTATGACACCGACAACTACTTCAGCGTCAATTGGGGATGGAGCGGTATGAGCAACGGATATTACCTCTTGTCGGCAATGAATCCGGGAGAGCAAGGAGCCGGAAGTTTTGAAGGAGGTTACAACTCAGACCAACAGGCCATTATCGGTATTCAACCGGATGCGGGAGGTGACTATGTAGAGGAACTGAGTTTACAGAACTATGATGACCATCAAGGAAATGTTGCGAATGGAATAGAAATAATAGAAGGGTTACCGTTACAAAACCAACCTTTCACTTTGAAGTTTGGTTTCTTATATAATAGTGGTAACACTAATTTTACAGGAGATGCATTAGTAGCTTTGACAGATAAAGATGGGCAAATTGTTGAAGAATTGTTGGGCTATCGATTTAGCCAAGAACCCTTACAACCCTATTACGGTTTTATCGATGTAAAAGATGTCACAATAACCTCGTCCATCCAACCTGGTTATCGCATCCGTCTGTTCTATCGCACTGCCAAGAAACCTGAATGGACACTTGTTCGTGCCAACGATGAAGAAGGTTGCGTCTGGGATTTAGTCATTTCCGATTTAATCAGCATCGAAAAGACCACGACCTTGACGTATGACAAGACGAGTCGTACCCTCCACTTGCAAGTGTTGGAAGGCGTGACGGCTACCTTGCAAGCGGCGGACGGCACTGACTTCAGTGCATTCTGCAAGAAAAACGGCACTGAAATCAGTATCGATGCTTCCGGATTTACGGGAGGACGCTATACGCTGACACTGAAGATGGGCGAAGATACCAAGACGGTGACTTTTGTATTGCCCGAAGTGAAATGATAACTATCCCCCCATTATGTATCATTCTAAAAAACAAGAAACAAAAATGAAAAAAATATTTTTCCTACATACACTGCCTCTTTTGCTGGCAATCGTTTTGTTCGTTGCCTGTTCGGACGAAAAAGAGGAACCGCAGCCGGTAACCCCGGCCATCACTTGGGCCGAAGACCAAACTTCGCCTACTTTTGCCACCGATGGCGGCACTCAAGCTGTCTTGTTCTCTTCCACTACCGACTGGAAAGCGGAAGTAGACCAATCGTGGTGTAGCGTGACTCCCGCACAAGGAACGGGAGGTGAGGATTGCGAAGTAAGAATCACCGTGGAAGCTAACGACACGCCGGACGAACGGAAAGCAACACTAACTATCAGCTCGGGTACGGTGACGGAACAGCTGACCATCGTACAGGTGCAGAAAGACGCCATCGTGGTAGCACAGTCGGAGTACGAAGTGGAAGCTGAAGGCGGCACATTGGATTTCACCATCAATACCAATGTGGAATTCACGGTTTCCTTCTCTGCCGACTGGATTCGTCAGAATCCGGACACCCGCGCGTTGGAGGAAGTACCTTTGAGCTTTATCGTAGACCCCAATACAAACAGTGAGGCGCGCGAAGCCGTCATTATGTTTACCTCCGCCAACGTGGAGCAAACAGTATTGGTGAAACAAAAACCACGCTTGGAGGAACAGATATTGGGCATTACATATACAGGTTTGTCCTTTACGATTCCGGTGCTGTCCGGCAGCCACTTCGCCGGAACCGAGATTGCTTGGGGGGATGAGAGCACTGAGCCTTACAAGGACGAAGCGACACACACCTACGAACAAGAAGGTACTTATACCGTTACCATCCGGTCGCAAGGAGCGGAAACCTTCACTATGCAAGACTTGGTAGGAGTAAGTGAAATTGATTTAAGTGGATTCTAATAGAAATAGAATATAGGCAACTAAAAAAAGCGGGAAGTTCCGAATCAAGAGGAACTTCCCGCTTTAATATATAATAAATTAGGATGAATGATGCTTATGCCTTTACGCGGCCTACGTATGAACCGTCGCGCGTGTCGATTTCAATCGTTTCGCCTTCATTGATGAACAGAGGCACGCGTACCGTAGCTCCCGATTCTACCGTGGCAGGCTTCAATGTGTTGGTGGCAGTATCGCCTTTCAGACCCGGTTCCGTATAAGTTACTTTCTGTTGAACCTTGATGGGCATGTCTGCATAGAGTACAGTTTCGGTGGACGCATCGGAAACCACATCTACCACTTGGCCTTCGAGCAAGAAGTCAACACCGTTAATCAAATCATGAGCGATGGGAATTTGTTCGAAGGTCTCTTGGTTCATAAACTGGTAGTCATTGCCGTCATGATAGAGGTATTGGTAAGGACGGCGCTCCACGCGTACGTCTTCCAATTTTTCACCGATGTTGAAACGACGTTCCAACACATAGCCGTTTACCACGTCTTTCAACTTCGTACGCATAAACGTGTTACCTTTTCCCGGCTTTACATGCAGGAAGTCAATGCAGAAATACAACTTGCCGTCCATGCGGATGCAAGTTCCGATTTTAATGTCTTGTGCATTAATCATAACTATATACTATATTATATTATTAATATGATACTTTATTATCTGTTTCGGTCTCGAAATGCGGTGCAAAATTAATGGAAATCGGTAAAAATCACAAAAACTTTTGAGAGAAAATGAGTTAACTCTTGGTTTATTTGAAAAAAGTGCCTATTTTTGCAGCCCGAATTCGTGAGAATAATAACATAAAAGAAGATATAGCAATGAAAAGAACATTCCAACCCTCCAACAGAAAGAGAAAAAACAAACACGGTTTCCGTGAGAGAATGGCTACAGCCAATGGCCGCAGAGTATTGGCAGCACGTCGCGCCAAGGGTCGTAAGAAACTGACTGTTTCTGACGAATACAATGGCGTAAAGGCTTGATGAAGTCATTCCTTAAGAAATAAAGCCGCAAGTACAGTAATGTATTTGCGGCTTTTTATGTTTTATCTCTTCATCTCCAAGATGGGGAAGGGATTGCCCTCGCTGTCGCATTCGGTGCGATTGAACACTTTGAATCCCATCCGTTCATAAAACTTCGTGGCGTTGGGATTCTGCTCGTTGACGTCCACATATTCCACGTCCAACTCGCTAAACGCACGTTCTACGAACTCTTTGCCCAAACCTTTGCGGAAATAGTCGGGATGGAGGAAGAGCATTTCGATCTTTCGCTCCTGCACGCCCATGAAGCCGATGGGCAGTCCCTCGTCCTGCATTACCCACAACGTGTCAATGTATTGCAAAGCCCCCTCGGCCTGCGGAGTCAGCCGGAGAATATCATCCTCTGTCAGGAAATGATGGCTGGCACGAACGGACGCCTCCCAAACTTGCAGCAATCTGCTGATAAGTTCCGGAGTCCTTTGGTCTTTCTCAATAGCTGTAATGTTTATCATTCTTCTTTGTTTTAAAATTTGGGAACAAAGATACGGATAATCGGGATGTATGCAAAGCGTTATTCGGGCAATTGGAGGGTAAACTCGCTGAAACTCCGTCCGTCGCTCTCCACACGGATGCTGCCTCCGTGCGCACGCACCACTTGCCATACGAAGTTCAGTCCCAAGCCAAAACCGGAAGTCTTGGCGGTTGATTTATCGGAAGCGACACGTTCGAACTTCCCAAAGATGCGTTGCTGGTCGCGCAAGGGGATGCCGATGCCATTGTCCCGCACACGGATGGAGACGGCCTTGTCTTCCTCCACTTCTGCCGAAAGCCGAATGCTTACTTCCTCACGGGAATACTTGACGGCATTGTCTATCAAGTTGGAAAGCACTTCGCGTAGGCAGAAGGCATCGGCCGTGGCAGAAAGACGCTCATCGCAAGTGATGTCAAAGGTGACGGGCTTCGGGGCTTTCAAGCGGAACTTGCCGGCAAGATCTTCCAGGAGCGGGCGCAAGGCGACGGATGTCCGGTGCAGCTCCAACTCGCCACGCTCCATTTGCGTCAGTGTCACCACACGCCCGGAGAGGGCAAGCAGGTGTTCACATTCGGCCAACATAGCTTTGCGGAGCCCTTCGGCACGGTCGGGCTTATCGGCCATGCGTCCGCTTGCCATAATTTGCGTGCCCATCAGGACGGATTGCAGAGGCGACTTCATGTCGTGTATCATGGAGTAAGTGAAGTCTTCGCGGAATTGTCCCAGCTTGCGCAAACGGCGTCCCACATACCAAAGACCCGCAATGCACGCCAAAGTGAACAGGGAAAGGAGACGTAAGGAGACGAACAGATACCAGGCCGAACGGAAGATGTAGGCGAGAGGGGCAGGCACGATGCCTTCCATCCACTGCGTCCGTTCCTCGTTTACAGCGACAGGGCGGGTGAGCAAGTCTTTTCCGAGAGTGGTCAGCATAAGGGTCTTACCCATCAGCCTTTCGGAAGCCCGGTTGAAGAAATGGATGCGTCCGGCGGGCAACCCTTTCTCTTGCAGGAAAGCGTTGAAGACGGAATCCATGTAAACGCTATCAAGCGAAACGTAGGCGCATCCGGCATCCGCGAATATGTCTTGATTGTTGTAGGCGCGGCGGATGCGGGCGTTCTCCTCCATGTTCATTCCGCCCCGCTTCACAAAGGCGTAACCTATGCGAAGCTTTGACAGGTCCTTTGCTTCGGAAAGCCAAGAGTCATACTGGGCGTTGCAAAACTCCGTGATGGCCTTTATCCGCGGATGGGAAGGAAGCGAGTCGGTCAACCGATGATAGCGTCGTGCGGTTTCTTCCACAAACGCTTCTTCAAAGCAAACCTGCACCTCGTGCGCCAAAGCCGAACGCTGCTCTCTGTAAATGTAACTGCTCCAAAGGAAAGTCAACAGTAAAGCCCCCGCCAAGGCAAACCCCAAGAGGCAAAGCGAAGAGACGGAGCGGACACTGTGTGCCCGTGCATCTTTCTGTTTGGCATGTGTCAGGGTGGCCTCCGTAACGGCAAGCAGTTGTTGACCCGTCTCGTGCGCCTGCTCCCAATGATTGGCTTCTATGTCGGACTTCATCTGTCGGACGGGCGACTCCATCTCCTTAGCTTGTCGGTAGAATTCCTGCCTTTGCTCGTTGATGGCGGTTTGCTCCCTTTGCAATTTGCGTGTCCGGATGAAGAAAGGAATGATAACCGCCAAGGCAAGTGCCAACGTCGTGATGTAGAATCCCAGCATCCGCCCCATATATCCGTGGTAAAAAGGCTGATGGAGATGAGCTTCTACGGCAATGCCTTTCGCTTCGCGCAGGTAGGCTTTCTCGGAGGTGACATGGAGTCCGGGCATTTGTCGTTCGGGTTCTTCGGGCGAACATTGCAAGGTCTTTCCCGTATGCGTATCGAACTTGCGAATCGTTATTTCGCCTTCCACTCCGTCATAGCACAATTCCTTCTCCAATTCCAAACGGAGGGCGTCGAGCGACATTTCCGCCTGCCCGTAAGCGTCTTGCAGGATGGCGGAAGTCTGTTGCGAAGTGTAGAAACTATACAGCTCTTCGTTTTGCAAGTAGATGGAATCGGCAGGCGTGTAAATCAAGTGCGTGACAGTCCCGTCGGGATAAGGAAGGGCATTGACCTGCTCGTCCACCAGGAAGTCGAACGCTTTCCGAAAAGCGGCCTTCAGTGCCACATCGGTTTTCTCCTTCTGCGTGTGATAGGCATATCCCGCCCCCGCCGCTTGAAAAAGAATGATAAGCAGCAAGGTGCAGACAGTCAGCCGGATGATGTTTCTTACTTTCATAGGGCGCAAAGTTACGGTTTTTCGGGGAAATGGAAAGCGTAAATAACCGATACGCCCCATTATAGAATGATTATTATAAACGGAAACTAGGCAAATGAAGTATATAAGAGATACGTATATATTAAATATTGCGTATTTAACGAACTAAAAGTGGAGAATTATATAATAATCATTATAATTTTATTGCTATCTTTGCACTTGAATAGTATTCAAACTTATAATAATATGAGACTCCGTATTTTATTGATTATGCTGATGGGCATAGCACTGCTTAGGAGCAATGCCAATGATGCCAATTATAGAGCTATCTATAACTTTGAATATACGAAAGACAGCATTCATTCCGTCAAAGAGAAAGACATCCTGTATCTGGAAATAGCTGAAAACAGCTCTTTTTGCTTCAGCTATTATACTTATTATAGCGATTCCCTGAGCAATACGCCCAATGGGCAAGCCGTTTGGAGGCAGCTTTTCTCTGCCGCTATCGCAAAAGATGGCATCAATGCTACTTCTTTCCCTTATAAGCGCAGTAAATTCCTGATTACCAAGTATCCTGCATCCAATACCACACGTGTCAAAGACGTCATTGACCAAGATATTTATGAGTATGACGCTTTTAAGAGCGAGTTCAGTTGGCAACTCTGCGATTCAACAAAACAGATCAATGGTTTCGAGGCGTACAAGGCAACTTGCAGCTATCACGGTCGTGAATGGACGGTTTGGTTCTCACCGGATATTCCCATCAGCGATGGGCCTTGGGTATTCTGCGGTCTTCCGGGGCTTATTCTCGAAGCGCAGGACAAGGATCATCTGTTCTTCTTCCGTTTGACAGGATTGACATCCAATCCATCGCCTAAAAAAGATTGGCTGGGCAAGGGAAAACAGACAGATCGAATTACGTTCTTACGGAAGAGGTATCAATACTTGAAAAATCTCAATCTGATTTTTAGTGCTGAAACGGGAATTGATGTCCCTCATAGTGAGGATACCCGTTATTTGGATGGATTGGAACCGGATTTCAAATAAATCTTGGTATGAAGCTGTTATTTGTAATCCTATTAGCGGTAACCATTAGTCTGGACTGCTTTGCGAATAATCCAGTTACCGGAACTGTTGTCCAGGCATCCGACCAATCTCCGATAGCGGGTGCCAATGTCCTTCTGAAAGATGCCAATGGAAAGTTATTGGCATACGGAACGAGTGACGCTAACGGGGGTTTCTCCATTACGCTTCCTCCGGTCAACAAGAAACTCTCCATTCATGTCACGAAGATGGGGTATCGGTTCTATTCCGCTCCTTTGATGCTTGATGGCAAACCAATTGTAATAAGAATGGAAGAAGGGGCTTTCCAATTACAGGAAGTAACCGTAAAAGCCGACCGTATCCGGGAGAGCGGGGATACGATTACCTATACTGTGGGCAGTTTTGCTCAAAAGCAGGACCGGAGCATCGGTGATGTGCTGAAACGTATGCCCGGCATCGACGTGGCAAACAATGGGAAGATACAATACCAAGGCATAGACATCAATAAGTTCTACATTGAGGGTAATGACCTCTTGGGCGGAAAATACGGCATTGCGACAAACGGCATAGCTTACGATGACATCGGTGCCGTGGAGGTCATGGAAAACCATCAGCCCGTGCAGGTGTTATGCGGACTGAGTTTCTCAGACCAAGCAGCTATTAATCTGAAGATGAAGAACAGCGCGAAAGCAACCTTCCTTGTGCACGGGACATTGGGTGGCGGCTGGTCTGAACAACCGCAAGGAGCACTCTGGCAAGGGGACATCTTCACCATGATGGTCACAGGAAAGTACCAAATGATAACTACGTTCAAAGGAAACAACACCGGGCTGAACCTTTCAGACCAGCTTCTGGACTTTACTTCTGAGAAATCGGATGAAGAATTGGACGGATATATATCTTTGTCCACGCCGGCTACCCCCAATTTGCAACGAAACAGAAGCTATTTCAACCGTTCCTGGATGGTGTCTTCCAGCCACCTCCTCAAAACAAAAAACGGAGGAGAGTTCAAAGCCCAGATTGACTATAACCATGACCGTGCTTCTGCACAAGGAACAAGTACGACGACCTATTTCCTGGAATCAGGCGACCAAATTATTCTTGAAGACAAGAACTCGCTGTCGCACCGCAATGCCTTGACCGGGAAGTTTTCTTACGAAGTTAATGAAAAGACCTGTTTCCTCAACAATACCTTGTCGGCTGATTTTTCATGGAATGATTTGACGCTGAATACCACAGGCTCTTTACCCACTACCCAGTCGGCTTGGATGCCGGAATATGCTGTAAGCAATCTGTTGAAAGTCATCAAGCGTTTCAACAACAACAAGCTGGTCACCTTCACCAGCCGTAACGAATGGAATTCCCTGCCCGAGAAGCTGACCGTCACCCATGAAGGGCAGGATTACGGACAAAAGATAAAGCAACATGCCTTCTACACGGATGAGAGAGCCTCGTTGGGTTTTGTATT
>CALUIQ010000012.1 GCA_944320735.1 uncultured Bacteroides sp.
TACGGGAAAACTCCGTCCGTGCCACGGCAGCCACAGATAATGGCCCCGTATGGGAAGATGCCTGCGTGGAGTTTTTCTCCATTCCCGAAGAGGATGGTATCTATTATAATATGGAATGCAACTGTGCAGGTACGTTGTTGGTAGGTGCGGGAAGTGGACGTAACGGCAGGGAACATGCCCCGCAAGCGGTATTAGACGGTGTGCAACGCTGGGCCAGTTTAGGTCGTGCCCCTTTCGAAGAACGCATTGGCGAATGCGCTTGGGAAGTAGTATTGGTAATTCCTACCGCCACTTACTTCAAGCATCAGGTAAAATCGCTTTCAGGCAAAACTATGCGCGCCAACTTCTATAAGTGTGGGGACAAGCTGCAAACGCCTCATTTTCTTTCTTGGAATCCCATCGCTGTAGAAACACCAGACTTTCACCGACCGGAATTCTTCGGCACGCTGCGGTTTGAATAAATAAAAGGGGCTATCTAAAGTCCTAAAAACACAGAGACACGAAGACACAGAGATTTCGTACAACTACATTTTCTCTGTGTCTTTGTGTCTCCGTGTTTATTTTCCGATTATCGGCACACCTCTTTTTTATCTGACTATCTCTTTCGCTTCGCGGATGAAGTTCAAGATGTTATGAATTTCATCGCTCATCGGTATCTGATCTTCAATCTTCAGCACGGCATCCTGCAAGCTGAAGTTCCCTTGATAAATCAGGCGATAAGCGTTCATAATGTGGCGCAAAATGCGGTCAGTGATATGGTTCACATCGCTTTTATGCTGCAAAATAACGGCGTTGATACCATGATACTGAACGGGATTACCTGCCATAATCACATAAGGAGGCACGTTTTTGGAGATTCGGCATCCAGCCTGAATCAACACCCAGCTTCCGATGTGGCAATTCTGCTGTACAATGACGTTACTGCTCAAGATGGTGCAGTCGTCCACACGGCTTTCGCCCGCCACCATACTGCGGATGCCTAATACACAATGGTTGCCAATGTGTACGTCATGGCACAAATGCACACCGTCCATCAGGAAGTTCTCGTTGCCGATGCGCGTGCCGCCTTCTTTATGAGTAGCACGGGCAATAACCACATTCTCACGGATTTCATTCTTATCACCGATAATGAGAAGACTGTTTTCACCCTCGTAATGGAAATCTTGCGGCGTACTGGCCAATACCGCCCCGTGATGTACGGTATTACCCTTACCCATACGGGTACCGTTCAAAATACGTGCTCCAGACATGATGACACATTCATCACCGATTTCCACATCGCCTTCAATATAGGCGAACGGTTGTACCGTTACATTCTTGCCGAGCTTAGCGGCAGGATCTACATAAGCTAAAGGACTAATCATGATAGTAGATTTAAAGTTTTAATTTTCTCTTCCTCCACCCAAAGCCTGGTACAAGTTAATGACAGCCCGCATTTGGTCGTAGGTATCAGATACTTCGGACAATTGCGCACTGAGGTACGACTGCTGGGCTGTCAGCACTTCCAGGTAGGTTGACGTGCCTAAGTTAAACAATTCTTTTGTATCTTCAGCTGCTTTGCGGGAAGAATTTACCTGCATCGTGCGAGAATTAACTTTTGCCAGTGTGTTTTGGTACAAAGCCAAGGCGTTGCTCACCTCATTTCCGGCATTGAGCAAAGCGGTTTGGAAACCGATCTTAGCCTGTTCCTCTTGTGCTTTGGCTTGTTTCAGACGGGCGATGTTGGTACCACGATAGAACAACGGCTGAGTCAGCGAACCGATGAGCGAAGCCAGTAACTTACCCGGATTGACAATTCCTGCCCCACTGTTGTTTGTCCAACCTGCCGAACCGCTCAACGTAATGTTCGGATAGAAAGCGGCACGGGTGCTGTTCGTATTATAGTAACAAGCGGCCAATGTCATTTCAGCGGCTTTCACGTCCGGACGGTTGGAAAGCAACTGGATAGGCACTCCGGCAGAGAACTCGGTAGGCAATACTTGGTCTTCCAACACACCGCGCTCAACGGCATGTGCCGGCTCGTTCAAAATCAGACAAAAAGCGTTCTCCGTCTCCGTCAGGCTTTGACGCAAGTCGGACAGGGAAGCCACAACCTGTGCGTAAGCACTGCGACTCTGTTCGATAGCCGCACTGTTCACACTGCCGTATTCATACATAGCTTCCATGGTCTCCACGTATTTCTTCAGCACATCGGCAGTGTTTTCCGTAATCTGCAACTGGCGGTCCAGCATCAGCAATGTGTAGTAAATATTGGCCGTATTGGCAATCAGTTGCGTCTGGACAGCCTGCTTATTGTACTCAGCCTGCTTCAACGAAACCTGGGCGGCACGCTTCGGATTCAAGATTTGGCCAAACAAGTCAACCTGCCAACTGGCGGTAACCGGAATGGAATAAGTCTTTGAAGTAGCTGTACCCTTATCCCAATTGGTCAACGTTCCTTGAGGACTCAGCCCTATTTGCGGCAGGTAAGCCAAACGGGCAGACATCAAAGCCGCTTGGGCAGACTCCACGTTCAACATGGCACTGCGCAGGTCGGCATTGCTTGTCAACGCCTGCTCGATGTAACCTTGCAACTGAGGGTCGGTAAACACTTCCCGCCAAGGCACGTTGCCGAAGTTGGTCGTGTCAGTAGCCACGGCACTGTTCACCAGTGCCGTGTCACGGTACAGACCTTCCGCAGAGATGTCTTCCGGTCTGTCGTAAGCTTTATAGATGTGACAACTGCTCAAAAGAGCGGTTGCACACATCAGGGTTATGATTTTTCCTTTCATGCTATAAATGAAGAATTAGAAATGAAGAACTTTTTCAATGAAGAATGAAGAATAGTCCCTTCGGGAGAAAATGAAAAATCTTCTTGAATTCTTCATTCTTCATTTTTAGTTCTTCATTTAACTGTTATTTACTGTATTGTTCTATCTCAGCGGTTGCGTCCGAGTTATCCACATCGTCCCACTCCATCGGTTTCACCTTCTCCTGCAAGTACTGGAAGGCCACGAACAGAGCCGGAACAATGAAGATCTGCAAAATCATACCAATCAACATACCACCGATGGCCGACGTACCCAACGTACGGTAACCGTTGGCACCCGCACCGCTGGCAAACATCAACGGCAACAAACCGATGACCATAGCCAACGAAGTCATCAAGATAGGACGCAGACGAGCACCGGCACCAAGGACTGCCGCCCACGTGATACTCATACCCATCTTACGACGGTCGAGGGCGAACTCTACAATCAAGATGGCGTTCTTTGCCAACAGACCCATCAACATAATCAAGGCAATCTGCATATAGATGTTGTTGGACATCGTACCAATAATCATCTGCAAAGCCGGCATACCGCCAATCAAGCTGGCACCGTTCACGAAGAGGAAGCTACCCAACAATCCGAACGGTACGGAAAGCAATACGGCCAAAGGCAGGATGTAGCTTTCGTACTGTGCACTCAGCAACAAGTAAACGAACACGAAGCACAAGATGAAGATGATACCCGTGGAGCTTCCACTCGTCTCGGCTTCCTCACGCGCCATACCGCCCAACTCGTAACCGAAGCCGGCAGGCAGGTTCTGTTCAGCCACCTCAGCAATCGCCTGCAAAGCCTGGCCGGAAGTATATCCGGTAGCCGGAGCCACCATCACTTTCATAGAAGTGTACAGGTTAAAACGGTTGATGACATCCGGGCCATACACTTTCTTCAAGCTGACAAACTGGCTGACAGGAGCCATCTCTCCGTCTTCGTTACGCACCTTGATACTTTCCAATGACTCCAAGTCCTTAGTCGCGTCACGCTCGCCTTGTATCATTACACGGTACATCTTACCGAAACTGTTAAAGTTCGAAGCGTACAGACCACCATAATATCCTTGCATTACGCTCAGGATGCTGCTAGGACTGATGCCGGCACGCTTACAAGCGGCTGCGTCGATATCCAGCTGGTATTGCGGGAAGTTGGGGTTGAAGTTCGTGGCGGCAGAGGTAATCTCCGGACGTTCTTGCAAGGCAGCCATATAATCCTGTACCACGCTGTAGAAACGATCCAAACTACCACCTGTCTTATCCTGCATATTCAACTCGATGTCGGTAGATACTGAATAACCAGGAATCATAGGCGGAGCGAAGAACAATACCTGCGCTTCCTTAATAATCTTCTGCGCACGCATAAAAAGTGTGGCGTAGACAATGGTAGAGTTCTGCATTGTCGAACGTTCCTCCCAAGGTTTCAGCTTGATGATGACCGAACCGTAACCCGGTCCCTGACCACCGATGAAGCTATAACCGGAGATGATGGTACGCGACTGCACGGCAGGCTCGGCGGCAACCAAGCTATCCACACGCGCCAATATCTTCTGCGCGCGTTCCTGCGAAGTGCCTGGAGGCAATGTCACGGCACCCATAATAGTACCCGTATCCTCGTTCGGCACCATACCCGTCGGAGTAATCTGCATAAATACCACCAACAGGATGATGGATGCGGCCACCAAGCCACCACTCAACCAACGCTTCTGGATGTATTTCAATACTTGCTTCTTATACTTACCCAACAAAGATTCATAAGAATTGTTGAACGAATGCTTGAACTCATCGGTCGTCATACCGGCCACGCCCATAATACTGATGACAATGAATATCGGACACAGCACCGGATGTTCCTCAAAGCTAAACATACCGAATATCATACCCAAAATAGCCACAATGGTAAAGAGGATGGTCAGCTTCGGCTTCATAAACTTACCCAAACCTTGGGCATAACGTTGAATCCAAATCTTACGCGCTTCTTTCGTAGCCGTACCGATGCGTTCCTTCAACGAGGCATCGTGTCCGCCTTCCGTATTGTGGGGTTTCAAGAAGATGGCACACAGGGCCGGACTCAACGTCAAGGCGTTGACGGCAGAGAAGAAGATGGCGATGGCCATAGTCAGACCGAACTGTTGGTAGAACGTACCTGCCGTACCTCCCATAAAGCTCACGGGGATAAACACGGACATCATGACCAACGTAATGGATACCAAGGCACCACCTAACTCGTGCATGGCGTCGATGGCAGCCAGTCGGGCCGACTTATAGCCCTGGTCCAGCTTGGCATGGACGCCCTCGACGACGACTATCGCATCGTCCACCACAATGGCGATGGCGAGCACCATAGCCGAAAGGGTCAGCAAGTTGACACTAAAACCAATTATCTTCAATACGAAGAATGTCGCAATCAAAGCTACCGGAATGGCAATGGCAGGGATCAACGTAGAACGCATATCCTGCAAGAAGATATACACCACGATGAACACCAGGATGAACGCCTCAATCAACGTCTTTACCACCTCGTGGATAGAAGCAAAAAGGAAGTCGTTGGCACTCTGTGCAATGTTGACACCGATACCGGCAGGCATTGTTTTCTTCATCTCATCCAATACCTTCTCCAAGTTTTGGATGGTAGAGGTAGCATTTGTACCTGCCATCTGGAACACGATACAGCTGACACCCTTGTGTCCGTCCACCGTAGCATCAAATCCGTACGTGTTACGTCCCAACTCAATGTCGGCTACGTCTTTCAGGCGCAATATCTCACCATCGGGCAATGACTCGATGACAATGTTTTCAAATTCCTCCACTGTCTGCAGACGTCCGCGGTAGCGGATGGTGTATTGGAACGACTGGTTACTGCGCTCACCGAACTGTCCCGGAGCCGCCTCAATGTTCTGTTCCGCCAATACTCCAGTGATATCCGAAGGAATCAATTTATACTGCGCCATCACGTCCGGCTTCAGCCAAATACGCATAGAGTAGTCGGCACCCATCACGAAGGCGTCACCCACACCGGACACACGCTTGATTTCCGGGATAATATTGATATTGGCGTAGTTTTCGATAAACTCGATGTTATACTTGTCCTCCATATCGTAGATGGTGAAGATCATCAACATAGAAGACTGACGCTTACGGGTCGTCACACCGATTTGCGTTACCTCTTGCGGCAGCAGACCTTGGGCGGCGGTTACACGGTTCTGTACGTTCACCTGCGCCATATCCGGGTCGGTACCTTGGTTAAAGTAAACCGTAATGGAGCCCGAACCGTTATTAGAAGCATCGGAAGTCATATACATCATATTCTCCACACCGTTTATTTGGTCTTCCAGCGGAGAGATGACCGCATTCAGCACGGTCTGGGCATTGGCGCCCGGATAACTTGCGCTCACGTTCACCGTAGGGGGCGCGATGTCCGGGTACTGGGTGACAGGCAACGTGGCCAGTCCGATGAAACCCAAGATGACCAACAGGATAGAAATCACCGTTGACAATACCGGACGGTTTATAAATCTGGCTAAGTTCATATATTCATTTACTATTTGACAATTTACTATTTACTATTTGACAACCTTCTTTCATTTACTGGAACGCTGTCTGAATGTTACCGCTCTTTTGGTCTTCCAACGCCTGTTTGTAAGCGGCCTCCTTCTCGGCAGGCGTAATGGGTGTGATGGCTTGCCCATCGTGGATAGCTTGTACACCTTCTATTACAATCTTGTCACCCGCTTTCAGTCCACTCGTTACATAATAGTTCTGGCCGTCATTCAGCGTGTACACCTGTATTTCCGTATTCTTCACCGTATTGTCCGGTTGAAGCACAAAGACGAATTTCTTGTCCTGGATTTCCGTTGTAGCCGATTGCGGCACCAGTATCACATTCTCCAATACGTTGGGGAAGATGACGTTACCCGTCGAATTACTGCGCAACACGTTGTGCTCGTTGGGGAACATCGCACGCATACTGACTGAACCCGTCGTAGGATCTATCACACCGCTAATGGTCTCCACCCGTCCACTATCCGGATAAAGTGTACCGTCAATCAGTTGCAGACGAATCTTAGGCATCCGCTCCACGATTTCCTCCTGCGAACCGCCTTCCTTAATCATAGTCAACAATTGACGCTCCGTCATAGAGAAGTAAGCGTACATCGATGAGTTATCGGCCACCGTAGTCAAAGGCGTGGCTATCGAAGCACTCACCAAGCTACCAATACGATAAGGAACCTGTCCCACAATACCGTCACTCGGGCTGGTCACTTCCGTGTACTCCAAATTACGTTTAGCGTTCGTCAACGAAGCCTCCGCCTGCGCCAACGCCGCCTTGGCTTGCGCCAATTGATTTTCCGACGTGCTCAGTTGGTAATCGCTTACAATTCCTTTCTTGTTCAATTCCCGGTTATTCACCGTGGTCAGTTCCTGTGTTTGCAGGGCCGCCTTCGCCGTCTCTACGGCCGCTTTTGCCGTCTCTACGGCTGCCCGATACTGCACTTGGTCGATGGTGAACAACACTTGTCCCTTCTTTACCACCGAACCCTCGTCCACGTGCAACTTCGTGATGAATCCACTTACCATAGGACGAATCTCTACATCCTGTTTGCCTCGAATGGTGGCCGGATAGCTACTGGTTAGGTGAGCAGTGGTTGCCTGAGTTTCCAATACTGCGTACTCCGGTGCTTTAACCGCGCCCTTGTCACCTCCGCCGCAACTGCTCAACAGCGCGAGGAGACACAATGATAATGCTAATCTACTCTTCATACTAACTTGTTATCTGTATATCAAAATTTAAATTTTTACACCCACAAAACCTGTTTAAAAGGCGTTATGCTGAAAACTCAAAATCCTCTTTCAGTTTTCGGCCTTGCAAAAGTACCTAAATTAAAATATACGCATCTGTTTTAAAGCTCATTTTTAACTATGTTTCAGAGATTTCTATGTGTATTCAATAATCATTGCGAAAGAAATTCACAATAGAGGGCAAAACAAACGCAACTATATGACTCAAAACTTTAAGCGTAGTTGCACCTGCAAATCCGATTTCTTATTTCCACGAATCAAATCTTTACCCGAACTTATTTCATCCCTATCTTGATAAATAGTTTGCCCGAATTTGGCTATTATCATCAACCATTCTCGAAAATCATAACGCAAATGGGCCGAATAACGAAAACCGCGCCCGTTGAACGAAGGTGTATAGAAGGTATAAAGCAAACCTTTTTCGTAAGCATAAACACGCGAATCATAATCATCGGTATGGAAATAAGTGCCTTGCAGGGAAGCCGACAAATGGGTGAAAGGTAGCTGAAAATTACAAGATTGAGTCAACAACCAGCCTTGACTATACTGAAGGTCGGGCTGGCGGAAGTGATTGTAATCAAACGTAGTGCGCAGGTTCCATAAGCCGTTCACGTAATTCAGTCGGAAACGTGTCTTGTGGTGATGGGTAGGCAATGTCACTTCGCCACTGGTACCCGTCACATCACGCTCCTTCCGCTTATAACGGTAATTGGCATACAACGTCCAACGCTCATCCGGCGTAAACGTGGCTTGAAACATAACATCCGTCCCTTGTGAAGGTTTGCTGATGCGGTATTTCCACCAAGGAAACGAAAAGAAATCTACCGCTCCGAAAAATTTCCAATGAGGGAAAGGGGACACTTCAGCCGCCACATACCATCCGTTTTCATTTTGCGGTGTACTTCCCTCACCAAAGCCGTGTCCGAAGAAAGCCCAATAATCGTGCGAATAAAGCCGATGAATCAACATAAACTTATAATCGCTATTGAGTTGATACCTCAACCTATTGAGCAAAGCATAGCCCCGTTTGCCCTTGGCCGCCTCCCCTACCCAAGCAAACCGTCCCAAACGAAGATTGTAATCTACACCTATATTATATAGATGATTTCCACGAAGATTGTATTTGGCATACTCCCGTAAATTGGGTTCATAGGGATGATTGAAAAAATAATAGATTCCCGTGACTCCTACTTTCAGATAAAGATTTTCATAAGAAACATTTCCACCCGCCACTTGCATCACCAAAGCATTTCTTTTCTCAACCTCACTCGCCGAACGATGAAGTCCCGTCTTATAAATAGAAGTAATTTCACCGTCCTTCACCACTCCGTCCAAACTACGATGTGAATAAAAGGCCGATGCCCGCCAAGAAGAATCCAAACGAACAGTGCCCCCTACCCCACGAAAATAATTATACTCGTCTGAAGACCCATGTTTGCGGAAGCCTTCCGGACGATATTCGGACGTGGCCAATGAAAACGACTTTCCAAACCCAAAGGAATTGCCCAGCACCAATCCTTGACCAAAACTCACTTTATAAGTTCCTACAGCCAAAGTCTGAAGTCTCCCCCACTCTTTCAACAGCAGATAATAGGAATAAGAGTCATAACCTCTCCGATTGTGCAAGGCAAAAAATGGCTCGCCGGCATCTTTTTCACCGGTCACACCCGCCTGTATGCGCTCCCCGTACCGGAAACTATACCGCAAGGAATGGTAGAGCGACGGACCCAAATAATCTTTTTCATATCCCTTACGCGTGTAAAACGGTATATCAAAACGTGTCATAGCCTCTTGCTTCGCAAACTTTAGCACTTGTCTCCACGAAGGAAAGGCATCGTCTTTGCGGGACTTTGACACCTGTACAAAAGGCAAAAGCCGTTCAATGGTTTCTTTATCCATCTCTTCGACCAACTGCAATTCGTAAATCGTCTGCATTTCTCCATTCAGGTAGATATACGCCAACAGGTTTTCTATCTGAATATCAGACAGAAAAGGAAACATTTCCAACTGCTCTTTAGTAGCTGTATTCAGGTTTATCTTTTCACGCAAACGATGCGATAGCTCTTCCAATTCATCTTCCCAACCGGATGCATCCGACTCGATGGCCAGTTGCTCCAGATTTTCTTCCCAAAGCCATAAATTTGTATAGTTTTGCGCCCGCAATGCGACACTTATCCACAAGGTTATCAACAAAAACGTTACTCTTATACGCTTCATTTAGTCAATATCTGTTCATTTGAGGGGGCGAAGTTACCTTAAATAAGTTAATGATACAAGGAAAAGACTAAGGTATATCCTTAAATTCCGGAGAATGATGTACTTTTGCGGTATGAAAACAAGGCTTTATCTCATCGTCCTCCTTGTGTTGTCGGCTCTCGGATGCTCCACGCTACACGCCCAACAAAAAAGTACACCACCCGACAAGGGAAAGAAAGTGTACCTCACTCCTATGTGCGTGTACGAAGGCGACACCATTCCGTGCGTGCGATTAAGAACCGTCTATATATTTAAACCGCTGAAATTCAAGAACCGGAGAGCACGGGCACGCTACAACAAATTGGTGCGCGACGTGAAAAAAGTATTGCCCATTGCCAACGAAGTGAACGCCATCATCATCGAAACTTACGAATACCTGCAAACACTCCCTCCCGACGAACGTCAAAAACACATCAAACGGGTGGAAAAAGGACTCAAAGAGCAATATATGCCTCGTATGAAGAAACTGACTTTCTCGCAAGGAAAGCTGTTAATCAAGTTGGTAGACCGCCAAACCAACTCCACGGGCTACGAATTGGTGAAAGCCTTCCTCGGTCCTTTCCGTGCCGGTTTCTATCAGACCTTTGCCGCCCTCTTCGGTGCCAGCCTAAAAAAGGAATATGACCCCGAAGGGGACGATGCACTAACCGAACGGGTGATATTAATGGTGCAAAGCGGGCAGATATAAACCAATCATCTCAGCTGCTTAAACAAGTCCCAAATGACAATGCCCGCGGTGACGGATACATTGAGTGAATGCTTGGTGCCATACTGAGGAATCTCGATGCAACCGTCACTATGGTCAATAACGTCTTGCCCGACGCCTTTCACCTCGTTGCCCAACACCACCGCATAGCGTTTGCCACGCTCCAACCGCAAGTCTTCCAGCATTATGCTGTTTTCAGCCTGCTCAACGGAATAAACAATATATCCTTCTTTGCGCAAGTTATCAACCGCTTCAACCGCGTTATTCACATATTTCCAATCGACGGTGAATTCAGCACCCAAAGCCGTCTTGTGCATTTCGGGATGCGGAGGCGTGGCCGTAATGCCACACAAATAGATGCATTCGATGCGAAAAGCATCGGACGTGCGGAATACGGATCCGATGTTATGCAAGCTCCGGATGTTGTCAAGCACCACCACCAAAGGAAGTTTTTCGGCTTTCTTAAACTCCTCCGCACTAATTCGATGCAATTCTGTTATTTTCAGTTTACGATGTTCCATAAATGATAATTTATCGGGCTGCTCTGTGTATGTGATGGCACGCAGATGACGCAGACGAGCGCAGATTTACGCAGATTAATTTTTTATTATAAGACTGAGTACGCAGTGTCTTGGGCGAAGCCCCTTTGAAAAATCTGCGTTCATCTGTCTTATCTGCGTCATCTGCGTGCCATCGTAAACACACAGCATAAATTCCCATTTGTAATATGTACGCAAAGATACACCTTTCCGTTCAAATAGCGGTGAATAACCGTTGAAAACCTGTCAATAGCCGAAGAAAAGAAAATGAAAAATAAAACTTGCAATTCACAAAAGAATCTATATGCCAATATCGCTATGAGTCTTGCAAAAAAACAAAGCCTTATTTCCCAAAGCGACTTCAACACATTTTTCAACCTGATGAACAAGGTTTATCGGACGAAAGTTATTAACTTTGCACTTTATCAACAAAGTGTGAATACGAAAATAAAAACAGCTTATTATCAAGAGATAACCACCAAAACAAGCGTTGATAAACTCTTGATAAGCCCAGGCAGGACATTAATAACTTACTGACCAAACAAAACGGCTGTTTTTTCTTCACCGTATTAACAAGCTATCATTAGCACCATAAGAACTTTTTTAAAAAAAGAGAAATAAATTATAAATATGAAATTATGGAAAATCTGGTTGAAGCTATCAAGCAATTGAAGAAAGAGAAGAACGCACTTATTATGGGTCACTATTACCAGCGGAGCGAAATACAGGACGTGGCCGACTACGTAGGCGATAGCCTGGCCTTGGCCCAGCAGGCTGCAAAGACGGAAGCCGACATCATTGTGATGTGCGGCGTACACTTTATGGGAGAAACCGCCAAGGTGCTCTGTCCGGAGAAGAAAGTATTGGTGCCCGATATGCAGGCGGGCTGCTCACTGGCCGATAGTTGTCCGGCCGATGCTTTTGAACAGTTTATTAACGAACATCCCGGACACACCGTCCTGTCGTATGTTAATACGACCGCAGCCGTAAAGGCTTTGACTGATGTGGTAGTAACCTCTTCCAATGCCCGTCAGATCGTGGAGAGTTTTCCCCGTGAGGAAAAAATAATTTTCGGGCCGGACAGGAATTTGGGAAGCTATATCAATGCCGTGACAGGACGCAATATGCTGCTTTGGAATGGTGCGTGCCACGTACACGAACAATTCTCTGTAGAAAAAATAATGGAGCTGAAGCGGCAATATCCCGATGCCTTGGTATTGGCTCATCCCGAATGCCCTCAGGCCGTATTGGCCCAGGCCGATGTGGTAGGTTCTACGGCGGCTCTCTTGAAATATGCCATAGCCCATTCCGAAAATACTTACATTGTAGCAACCGAAGCAGGCATTTTGCACGAAATGCGCAAGCGTTGTCCGCAAACCACCTTCATCCCTGCCCCACCCGCTGCCGGCACGTGTAACGAATGTAATTATATGCGCTTGAATACGTTGGAGAAACTTTACCAATGCTTGCGGGACGAAAGTCCAGAAATAACCGTTGATCCTGCGATAGCCGCCAAGGCTGTGAAGCCCATTCACCGGATGCTGGAGATTTCAGCTCGGTTGGGACTTTAAATCGATGCTTATTATGAGGTAATTAACCGATTGTATATTAAATTGTATACCGCTCTTTTATTGCGTTTTTTCTTGTATGTTTTATCTTTGAACGGTTAAAAACAAATATAAACAATTGATTTTTGCGTTTATTGAATATTTTTTTGTAATAAATAGGAATAAATCAATTTAATATTTATGTATTTGTAATGAATATGTCATATAAGCGTTTGAGAGAAAATAGAAAAGAATAATATAGCAACCTTTAATACAACAGGACGAGCAATGAAAAAGAGTTTCTTAGTGACATTTGTGGTAGGAAGTTTGTTCGTGACTTCGTGCACCGAAGATGTGTACAATCCGGAGCGCATAAAGGAGGATTATGCGCAAAACTTCGTAGAGCTGTTTGGAGAGATTAATCCCAATCAGGATTGGAATGTGGCCGAACTGAAGTCTGTGACCGTAGATCCGGGAAGCAGTACGGAAGTACAAATTTATGCGAATGCAGGTGATATTTATAAACTTGTAGGCAATTATCATAATGTGGTAGGTAAACAGACTCTAAAGTTTGATGCCGCTAAAAACGTGAACGACTTTTTGGTTTCCGTAGGAGGCAAAGGAAAATTGGCAAAGAATGGAGACGAAGTGAGTTTTGCAGATGCATCTACAAGAACGTACGAGTCTGATGTAGACAATGTGTTTACAAAGTTGACTGAGTATAAACAATTTAGTTGGCAAGAAGTAACGACTATAACCAATAAGTTAAGAGAGGATAGGGATAATACCGATGTTCGTGGTATTAAGAGAAATTTCATTATGCAAAAGAAACCTGGTGAAATTATCAATGTTTATCCTATTTATTGGAATGCTATGTATCACCACACGGTAGGAATATTTTGGGAAGAAGACGGTGAACTGAAAGAGGTAGATGTTTATACAGATAAAGTAGGAGATGATTTGCAGGTATTTTTGGAAAAAAAAGAACGACAAGAAGGAGATTGGTGGGAAAGACCTAAATATTCGTGGGAAGATTATGGTTGGGTAAATGCTAATAATAATTCAAATGATCGAAATGAGAGGGGATACGCAAGTATAGCACTTCCGGTAGGGTATGATAATGATGATTTTAGAATTAAACAGAATGCGGGATTCCAGTCGAGAGGTTTTACTATAGAATTGCCTGATTATACTCAATTTGGATTTTATATTAAAGTTTATGATACCCGTAATAAACTTATAGATACTTATTATACCAATAGATATAAGAATGGAAAAGCAGGAGAAATGGCGTCTTATTTTACAGACAATCAAGGGCGTGCATTTTTAGGATTTGAAGATCAATATTCAAGAGGTGCTAAGAAAGATTTAAATGATTTGATGTTGATTATTGATCCAGCTCCTTCTACTATTGTTGAACCCGAACCTGAGCCAGATCCCGACCCAGATCCGGAACCTGAACCGACACCGGAAGCCACTACTTGGATTATTGCCGCTGAAGACTTGGGTGAAACGGATGATTACGATTTCAATGATGTGGTATTCTCAGTGACGCATACTTCTGGTGAGACAACTGCCACTATTACACCACTCGCGGCAGGTGGTTCTTTAGAGACGTATGTCAGCTATAAGGGTACAAGAATAAACGATGGAAAAGAATTTCATAGCTGGTTTGGAGATGATTATAAAGCTAATGCAGATGGCACGTATGGTTTTATTAATACCCAAACAAGTGGGAATCCAGGTGAGTCGTTTACTATTACTGTAGATAAAGATTTTACGATGTCTACGAACGATGACCAATTAGGGGAAAGTATGGGAGGTTTTAGTATTACGGTGGGAGAAAATACTATTACCGCTCCTAAATCCGGAGCTACGCCTCAGATGATTTGTGTTCCGGCCGATTGGAAATGGCCTGTAGAGCGCATAAACATTAAAGACGCTTATTCGCAATTTAGTAATTGGGTGAATGATCCTACCGTAGAGTGGTATAACGAGCCTGTCAGCGGAAAAGTGATAGAATAAGCTCTAAAAAGAGTTCTATATTAAAAAGCCCAAGTATTATTGGATAAACAGCAAAGTATCCAATAATACTTGGGCTTTTATTCAATGATACTTTTTAGATGGACTTTAAGAACTTGCAGAGCTTTTGAGTCGCTTTAGCCCGGTGGCTGATTTTGTTCTTTTCTTCATTTCCCATTTCGGCAAACGTTTGAGAGTAACCTTCGGGCTGGAAGATGGGGTCGTAGCCAAATCCGGAAGTACCTTTGTGTACTTTGGTGATTTCTCCTTTTACGGTGCCTTCAAACAAGTGCTCCTTGCCATCGATGATAAGGGCAAAGACCGTGTGGAATTGCGCTTTGCGGTTTTCCGTGTTTTCAAGCTCGTGGAGCAACTTTTTCATATTGGCCTCAGAGTTGTGCGCATCGCCGGCATAACGTGCCGAATAGACACCCGGAGCACCCTTTAAGGCCTCCACTTCAAGACCGGTATCATCGGCAAAGCAATTCAGATGATACTTTTCGTAAACATACCTTGCTTTCAACAGCGCGTTTCCCGCCAATGTGTCGGCCGTTTCGGGAATCTCTTCGTGGCAATTGATGTCTTTCAAGCTAAGAAGTTCTATTTTGTCTCCTAAAATGTCTTTGACTTCTTCGAGCTTGTGAGCATTGTTGGTGGCAAAAACAAATTTCTTCATTACAATACAATATGATAATAATAAATATTATTTTACTTTGATTTTGTCAAAGCCTTCTCCATATACACCGATGACGGAGCTTTGGG
>CALUIQ010000013.1 GCA_944320735.1 uncultured Bacteroides sp.
CGTTCAACAAAGCCATCATAGACGCTACAGCCCCCTATTGCATCGCTTATAAACCCAACTTGGCTTTCTATGAAAGCATGGGCGTAAAGGGCTGGATAGCTTTCGAAAAGACCGTGGAATACATCAAAAAGAACTATCCCGACCAATTCATCATCGCCGACGCCAAGCGCGGTGACATCGGCAACACATCGGCTATGTATGCCCGCTCGTTCTTCGAGGATATGGACATCGATGCCGTTACCGTGGCTCCCTATATGGGCGAGGACAGCGTGACGCCTTTCCTGACTTACAAGGGCAAGTGGGTCATCCTCTTGGCGCTGACCAGCAACAAAGGCTCGCACGACTTCCAGCTGACGATGGACGTGGACGGCGAACGCCTCTTCGAGAAGGTGCTCCGCAAGAGCCAGGCTTGGGCGGGCGACGACCGTATGATGTACGTGGTAGGCGCCACGCAAGGCAGGGCTTTCGAGGACATCCGCAAGATTGTGCCCAACCACTTCCTCCTCGTCCCCGGCGTAGGCGCGCAAGGCGGTTCGTTGGAAGAGGTCTGCAAGTATGGTATGACCAAGGAGTGCGGCCTGATAGTGAACTCCAGCCGCGGCATCATCTACGCGAGCAAGGGCACGGACTTTGCCGAGGCGGCGCGCCGGGCGGCACAAGAGGTGCAGGGGCAAATGGCGAAGGAACTGAAAGCAGCGGGAATCGCTTGAAAATGAAGAATGAAGAATGAAGAATGAAGAATTATTCGATGGCACGCAGATGACACTGATGAGACTGATTATTTTATTTACCATTTACCAAATACAAAGTACAAAATCGTAAATTGTAAATAGTTAAATAGTAAATGAAGAATATCTGTGGTCATCTGTTAAATCTGTGTTATCTGTGTGCTATCCTTGTATAGGGAAGGCGCAAAAAATAACTGTCCTACTGTCACAACTGTCACACTTCATTTTTCAGCCGCGGATGACACGGATTTTATATTTACCATTTACCAAGTACAAAGTACAAAATCGTAAAATCGTAAAATCGTAAATTGTAAATCGTAAAATTGTAAATTGTAAATTGTAAATGAATAAAATCTGCGTCATCCGCGGCTGAAAAATAATCACTAATCACTACCGAACGCCAACCGGTATCCTTCCTCTATCGCCCCGCGGGGTACTTCCTCCGGGCGGATGCCGTTCTCCACGCACGTCATAGCCGCCACGACGGGGGCCAGCTTGTCGTGCCCTTCGGGCGTGTCGGGCGGTGGCAGGCACTCCCGTCCGCCTATGCCGCCCGCCAGGCGCAACACGGCGTGCAGGTAGGCGCGGGTGTCGTTTCCGTCCTCGGGCGGTGCCCAGCGGGCGATGATGTGGTTCAGGCAATACGTCTTGCCTTGGCGTGCCAAACGCTCCCGGTAGGTGCCCAGCAGCTTCCACGCCGCCCGGTAGCCCCACGCCATCGACCGGAAGGTGACGAAATCGGGGTCATTCTGTTCTTGGTGTGCCCCCTGCCAACGGCTTCTTCCGTGGCGGATGTTCAGGGGGTTGTTGTTTCTTAATCCTCTTGGTTGCATATATATATGATAATTTATCGGGCTGAGTGTTGTCTGATTTTTCATCCGCAGATGACACGGATGACACGGATTTATATTTTTAGGAGTTATCGGGAGTTAAAAGGAGTTAGGGCTTCGCCCGGAGTTATAGGCCAATAGAAAAAAGGTGTCGGCTTTTAACTCCCTTTAACTCCTGCCGAAGGCATAACTCCTTCTTACTCCTAAAATGAAAAATCTGCGTCATCCGCGTCATCTGCGGCTGAAAAATCAGACAACACAGCGTAGCGCAAAAAATAACTGTCCTACTGTCACAACTGTCACACTTTGCAATGATGCTTCTTCAGGTATTTGGGACATTTGACGTACTCCGAAGTGCTTTCATCTCGTGCGATGTAACCTCTGCACAACCATTGGCGCAACATCTCCGCAGGGTTGTCCGACTTGCCTTGCGCCCGGCGCAGGGCTATCACATCTTGCTTGCCGAAGCGTTCGGGGAGGAAGTCAAGCAGGTTGCGGGGACCCTTGACGGTTATCCGGTTTTCCCTCTCCATCTCTTCGCGCATTTGCTCGCCGAAGAAGCGCATCTTGCACCACAAGTCGTATTGTTCCGACCATCGGATGAAATCTTCCGTCACCTTGTCCCACACGCCGCCTTGCGCCACGTAGAGGGTCATCGCCTTCAGGTAAGCGATCACGTTGGCGCGGTAGGAGAGCGTGGCAAACTCCTCATCGTCCGCCAAACAGGCCTGCTCCGTGTTCTCCTCCAGCAGCTTGTGCGCCAGGCGTTCGGCTTGCGGGCAGGTCACCAGCCCCTGCGCGGCGTTCAGGTTGTCGATGTACGGGCGCAGCTCGTCGGCAAAGGCTTCGTCATACGTGCCGTACACGGGCAGCGTGCCCGCCTCGCCGGGCAGAATGGTGCAGAAGTTGATGCGGCTCAGCGTGCCGTCCGCCAACGCCCCCCGAAAGTACCGCTGCCCCTTGCCGATGGTGGACGAGGCGTTCCAATTCCACATCACCCGCACCCGCGCCGTGACGGACGAAGTGCCCACGCGCTCCTGCCCGTACAGGCCGCAGTCGAACGCCAGGCGGATGATTTGGCTCACCTGGTTGCCCCGCCCCGAGGTCTTCAGCCCGTCCAACAGCTCCAACTCGTCCATCGAGGTATAGAGGAACTCGCCGTTGGCATCGTTCAGGCGTTGGACGAAGGCGGCGTTCGTCATGTCGCTCACCAATACCTGTATGCAGAGGTCGGACGGGCGCTTGGGCTTCTCTTTGTTGGCTCCCTTCGTGTTGAGCGCGTCCTTCCATTGCTGCTCGCGCAGGCGGTTGGCGTTGTCCCGCTCCACGATGTCCGCCAGGATGTACTCGATGGGCTTGTTGATGGACGACTTTCCGCTGCTCATCTTGGCCAGCAGGCAGCACATGAAGGTGGCTTTGTGCTTCACGTTGTCGATGTAGCGGAAGTCCACCCGCCCCAAGTGCGCCCCCAAGGCGGGAAACACGGCGTTGGCCACGGCGGGCTTGTAGACGTCCGGCACTTTCGAGGTCAGCAGCCGGATGAGCGGCGGCAAGCGGCGGGGCATGGGCGGCGGCGTCTCGCTCCAGATGCTGGGGGCCGTGTCAATCTGCGCCCGCATCCGTGCCAGGTCGATGGCCCTTTCCACCAATTTCGGCAAGTAGCGCGACTGCGGGCGGTGGCAGGCGCTCGCCACGGTGCGGCTCACCTTGTCGGGCGCTTCGCCGTAGGTGGGCAGGATGGAGACAATCCACGCCGGGTCGTCGTTGCAGACGTAGCGCAGGTGGCACGCCATGCTGAAAATGAAGTTGTTTCGCGCTCCGTGCGCGGGCGCGCCGCCCAGCTGCTCGGCCAACGCCTCCACGAGCAATTCATAGGGGATGCCTTCGTAGTCGGCAGGATAGGCCGCTTCCGCTGTCGGCTCCGTGGCGGCAGGCGCAACGGCAGGTGATGCAGTGGCAGGTGAAGCAACGGCAGGTGAAGCATCGGCAATGCACGTCAGCCGTTCTTCGTTGACGTACAGCGTATGGTCGTCGGGCACTTGGTAGATGCAGCGGCTCACGTCCTTCACCGCGGCGTCCGCCTCGAAGCCCACTTCGTCCGAAAACCGCCTTTGCGCCTCCTCCGCGCCCATGCCCTGCGGCAGCGTCACCAGCACGTGCGTCCCCCGGCGCACCGATTCCTCCACCAGCAGCACTTCCCATCGTCCCGCCCGTTGCAGCTCCAAGGCCTTGGCCAATATCTCCGCCGAGTGTCCTTTCTGGTCAAAGTCCAGCATCAGGCGCGGCAGTGGGCGCAGGGCGTCCGCCTTGGCCCGGTGGCCGTCACGAAACTGGGCGCAATGGGGTGTCCAGATGGGCAGGTGTCGTTTCGCCGCGTCGTCGCCCGCCTCGATGCGTCGGCACAGTTCGGCCAGCCACGGTTGGCGGCGCACTTCTCTCCATTCTTCCAACGTGGCGGGTGTCACGGCCGCGCCGTGTCCCCGTCCTATACAAGTAAATGTTTGATTGTTATAGTTATTGTCCATAAAAATAATAAATTATCGGGCTGTTTTTTATGAACACAGAGACACGGAGACACAGAGGTTAAAAGGACTTCGCCATATGCCTGTCACCCCGAGCGTAGTCGAGGGGTCTCACATAGCGCATACTCAGCGTTACATAAGATGTTTCGACTACGCTCGATATGACAAATGAGAATAAATCTCTGTGTCTCCGTGTCTCTGTGTTCATAAAAACAACCCGTTAAATTATCATTTCCCGATTTGCCGGATATACTCGTTGGGCGTGATTCCGGTGGCTTTCTTGAAATAGCGGAAGAAAGAGGCGCGGGAACTGAAACCGCATAGCTCGGCCAAGGCACTGAGTGTGTAGCGGGCATATTCATCCATCCCTACCAAGCGCTTGAACTCGGCGATGCGGTAATCGTTGACATAGTCGTAGTAGCTGCGCTGTAGGTATTGGTTGAATACGTAGGACAAGGCATGTGCGGTGGTGCCGATGGCAACGGCCAAGTCGGCTATCTTCAGATCGGGATTTTTATAGGGCTTTTCTTTGTTCATCAACCGTTCCAGTTGGTTCATTAAGTGTTTGCATTCCTCCGTGGAGACTTTGTTGGTCTTGTATTTAGGATCGGGAGCCTGTAGTTCCTCTACCATAAATTCGGAAGAGGAAGATGGAACGGAAACTGGAATGACTGGATCTACCGTCACCGGAATGCTTGCGCGGATGGCCTCTTTTCGTTTCCGGTGATAATAGTATGCGCCACCCAAGACCGCTGCCAGCAAGCATACGAGCCAGGCGGCACTGGGCGGGAAGTTGGAAGCGATGGCGATGGCTAAGGTTGCTTCGGAGTCCGGTTGTCCCATTCGTCTGACACGGAACAAGTAGGAGCCGGCGCGTAGGTTGAAATAAGTGACGGTAGACTTGCCTGTTAGTACTTGCCAGGCGTCGTCTTGCCCGTCCAACTTGTATTCGTAAGACATCACATTCGGTGAAGTGTACGAAAAGTCTGACATATGGAAAGTGATGTTTTTCTCCGATGCTTTCAACCGCACTTCTGGAATCTGGTCTGTATTCTTACTCAGTCGGATTTGCGGACGAGTGCCATTGATCAGTACATCCGTGATGCGTACGGGATAGGTTTCTCCGGCTTGATGTTCTTCTTTAAGCTTTTGAGTGTCAAGAAATAGCAACCCCTTCATATTGCCAAACCAATAGTTCCCTTGTTCGTCACGCACGGGTGGACAGAGGGTGAAAGTCGGATGGGGTATCCCGTCCACAAAACCATAAGGCTTGAAATTATCTTGTTTGTCATAACGGAACAAACCGTTCGTAGTTCCCATCCACAGGTGCTTGTCGGCATCTTCGATGATGAACGTTCCATCGTGTCCCTCCAACGGTGTGCCGGGCGAGAGATGGTGGAAGTGATTCATAGACAAGTCCGAAATGAACAGTGCTCCCTTGTCGGGAAAGAAATAGAGATGATGGGCAGAATCCTCATAAACCACACGGATTTTCTCGTTGTGGATAAAGCCGGCGGGGAAGGCGTCGGTACGTAGCTGGCGGGAAGAAGGATCCCATAGGCACATACCGTTCTCCGTGCATATCCAGCCCTTGCCCGTGGAGTCGAAAAATATTTCGTACACGTTGCCCGGAGGCAGTTGGGAATCGGCCGATGTGTAGTGTGCCAGCATTTCTCCGTTTTTGTAACGGTACAGTCCCATGGAGGTGCCTATCCACAACGTATGTTCCGCATCTTCTTCCATGCAGAAAATGTGTCCTTTCCAGAAGGGTTCCGCTTGGGAGAAGTCTGCCATTTGCAACGTAGTGGGGTCGATGGTGTACATACCTCCGCCGTACGTGCCCACCAAGTATTTCCCTTCGAAACGTTGGATGCAGAATACCATTTCAGAACGTGTCTGGGAGTTATTGAGTTTCTTGAACAGTCCTCGTGACTCATTGACGTAGAACAGCCCTTTGCGTGAGCCTATCAGGCGGTTGTCACCATCGATAAGAAGGGCGCGGATAGGCACATCCTTTGAGTCGAAGTAAGGCGGATAGGCATAGACGGTGAACGTGTCGCCTTGGAATAGTGTATAATCCAGTCCGGCCTGGTAGAAACCTACCCAAATAATCCCCTCCCGGTCTACCAACAACGAGTACACGGAGTTGGAACGAAGAGACTCGTTATTTCCGGTTTCATGGCGCATGGAGTATAGGAGGGAATCTTTATTCGTGTCTATGACGTGTACGCCGTTGCCGTCCGTTCCTACATACAGTGTCTGCTTGTCATCGCTTCTCAACACTTTGATGACGTTGCAACCTACATTCATATAAGGAGTGAATTCTCCGGTATCGATGTGGAAGCAGACGATGCCACGGTCCATCGTGCCCAAGTAGAGTTTGTTGCCGATGCGTGTCGTACAGGTGAATTGGCAAGCGTGTTCGCCGTCTGCTTCGTTGTGCCATCGTTGCAGGCTATTGTCTTTCAGGTTCATAGCGCAGAGGCCGTCGGATGTAGCCATCCACAGACGCTTGTTCCCTTCCAACGCCATGCATACCACGGCATTGGCGGGTGAAATGCTATTAGTCCCTAACTGGATATGCCGAAACTTTCCGTCCTTGTGGATGTACAGTCCGTGGTCAGTGCCGATGTAGAGGGTCGATTTTCCGTCATACATCAGGGAACGTACGGGGCAGTTAATGATATCGGGCACCATTCGTTCGAACTGGTCAGTTTCTCGGTTCAGCCTCCAAAGCCCGGTTCCTGTACCCATCCATAGATGCCCGCCCGACGTGCTGGCAATGGTTTCTACATATTTCAGTCGCTCGTCGCTGCCCGCTATGTCGTAATGTTTTAGGTAAATGCCATCGAAACGCTCCACCGAACCGGACGTTCCTATCCATACGAACCCCAACGAATCCTTATAGAAAGCACTGACCGTCAAGTTTGTTAATCCGTTGGAAGTCGTCAGGCTTCGCAAAAAACGAGTTTGCGCCTGCAAGCAGAAGCCTGTCAGCAGAGCTACAGAAAGGAAGATATATCTTAAGTAGTTTTTCATATTTGCGTATTTGATGCGCAAATATAACTAAAAAAAGATATTTCACAAATAATCACACAAATTTTTGAAGACGAGGGGTACGTTAGGAAAGGAGGGTAAATGGGAATTTATGTGTGTGTTTATTTTTCAGCCGCAGATGACGCGGATAACACGGATTTTTAAAGGGGCTTCGCCCTGTCACCCCGAGCATGGTCGAGGGGGCTCACGTAGCGCATACTCAGCATTATGTGAGATGTCTCGACAAGCTCGACATGACAGATACCGTTTATCTAAAAATATAAAATCTGCGTCATCCGCGTCATCTGCGGATGAAAAATTAGATAACATACAGCCCGCTAAATTATCATTTCACCTTCCCTTCTCCTGCTTTCAGCTTATAGGTCCTTCCGTTGAGGGTCAGTTGGCAAGGGGCGGAGGCTTCGTAGTGCCATCCGTCTTCTCGACGCTCCAACAGGATGGAGATGGGAGAGTCAGCCTGTAAGCGCAATGCCGGCGTTTGCATCTGTGTGCCATTGCCCATAAAGAACAGGGAGTCACCTTCCTTGCTGCTTCTCCACAGGGCATAGGATGCCTTTGCCAGCATCTCACCCATGGAGCAGGCGTGCGTGGCTTGGTCGGACGAGAGAATCAAATCTTGGCTACCGTCTTTCAGTTCCACCCGGATGCCTATATGGCTGCCCGGTTGGTCGGCCGATACGGACGGGAAGTTGACGGAACGTATCAGTTCCGGTTCGTTGACCGAAGAAGGTTCGTAGACGGCTACGAAAGGCCGGTTCCACGCTTCTCCTTCCTGGCGAGCCACGAAGGTCAGTGTCGGTTGCTCTTTGATGGGGTAGGGCATGCCGGGCGTACGGCTTAAGCCTTCGGTCATGGGGCTGAGTGCCGTAAAGACCTCCCGTTGTTTTTCTCCTTTCATCCACAGATGCATGGAAATGTCATCCTCGTCGGGCATGTCGATGGTAAACGTTGCCTTGACGTCACGCTCCGTAGTAGCGGACTTCTTATTATATATAGGAATAAGCGTACAGGTGTGCGCCGGCAAAAGCCAGTTCCTCGGTAGGTTGCAGATGCAGGTCTGTGCCGTCCGAGGCGGTAAGGCGCATCGTTTGCCCCAAGTTGTGGTAGAAATAGTCGTGCATCTTGTCGCCTCCTTCCGCCTTGCGGCTGCGGAATACGTCCACATAGTAACCGCCTTTCTCGCCGACGGACACGATGCTGTTGAGGCGGGTCTGGTCGGCTTGTGACTCCGGTTCGCGGAAGTAGACTTCGCTATAAGTCACGGTGGGGAAAGTACGTCCCGTGATATTCTGCGCCGGGAAAGCCGATTGCAGGCGGAAAGCATGGTTGCTTTTCATCACCGGATAGGCAGAGATGCCATCCACGCAAACCGTGTTGTGTGACGGGAATTGGGAGTAGTATTCCGCATAGTCCAAGCCGCTATACAAGTATTGCCCGATGCCGGCGTCCGGTCCCAGCACGTAGCCTTTGCCATAAAGTTCCATAGAGATGCCGTTGGCGTGCATATGGTTACCCATACTTCCATTGACGGACACCATCAGGCTGTGCCGCGGATGCATACCGTTGCGTTGCACCAACCACGACACGTTGGGAGCGTAGAAGAAAGGCGATACATAATCTTCTATCCGTCCGGCTTGGATGTCCGGGTTTAGCTCCAGCGGCTTGTCCTCGAAGAACGAAGTGACGGCAACGGGCACTTTCCCATTGTTCTTCACTTCCCCCGCTGATGAATCGAGACACTTCAGCAAGGCGGTGAAGTAAGTTTCCTGTTCCGGCTTGTTGTTCATCTGTGCGTTTTGTATCATACGCTTTATAGGCGTGGTGTTCAAGAAGGAAGGATGGGTGTCGCCAAAGCCGCATACCATCCGATTGGGGAACAAATATTGGGGCATCACGGCTACGGCACGTGGAATGATAGGCAGGACTTGCGTCAGGTCGAAGTGCAGGTTGCGGTCAAAAAGCGTAGTAAAACTGGTGTAGTCGTTCAGTACGACGGAGCTGTAGCCCGGACACTCCGCCCAAACTCCCGTCTGCGGGTCGTAACCGTATTCCGCCAGTTTCTTCAAACTCCATTGGCGGATGCTGGATTGGTTCAGCACGTAATTGATGTAATATTCTCTACCTTTGCCGTCGGCATAATGCTTGTCATCTTCCAGCACCATACCGATGTTCATAATGTAGCGTGCCTGCATCAGGTTCCAGTTGTTGTGGGGCACCCCGTTGGCAATGATGTTCTCCGCCCACTTCTTGAAGGCTGAGGCGTAGATGGCCATTTTATTGGTGTAGTGGGTTTGCAGGTAGTTGTACAGAAAGTCATAGAGAGGAACAAGGTCGTAAAGGATGTCTTCGTGGATGACTTCAAACGAACTCATACCCACCAAGGTCTGCTGATGCCCGTGGTTGAGGTCGATGGGCACTCCCCGGTAATAGATGCCGGTCATATAGGTGTCGAATACTCCGGCGGCCAAACGGGCGTAACGTTCGTCCTCGGTCATCCAATAAAGAAAAGCCGCGTCACGGGCGATGCCCATGATTTCCCGGTTCAGGCTTTCGATGTTGCGTCCTGTTTTCGATGGATGTACTTTCTCCAAAGGTCTGCCGGGCAAGGTGTTGTTATGGAAAGTCACATTGCCGGCTTCGTCATCATCGTAGGGGACGACATCTTCCAGCTTGGGACGTCCGTAAGTGGCCATCGTGCCGCGCGTGCCGGTGTAGCGTACGGTGGGCGCAGGTGCCTTGGCTCCTCCGGTATGGTCGAACGCTTCGCCTCGTACATAGACTTCCGTAGCGTGGGATTTCCAATACATCGCCAGGCGCGAGTACAACCAGTCGGGCTGTGTGTCCGTGCGGTTGGCATAGTTGTCCACCCGTTGTTTCAGTTTGGCGAATACGTCTTTCGCCCACGCCTCTTTCTCTATTAGGCCGAGCGTTTCCTCCCGTCCTTGCGGATGGGTCAGATACCGGGGATGTCCCTGGGGCAGGTCTTGAGAATCTACCTTTCCTTGTGCCGCTACGGAAGCGCAGAGCCATAGCAGCACGACAAATGCTGAAATCTTCTTCATATCTATATTAGGTGTTTTTCAGAAGATACGGACAAGGAAAGATTTCTACTCAATCCCGTTGCATCATTTGCTTGTCATGATGTCCAGCACCAGGCGGTCGGTTTCGTTCATGCCTTGCGAGCCTATGCGGGTCAGGTTGCGGATGCTCTTGTCCACATCTTCGTCGATGATGCCTTCCACGGAAGTGACATGGCGGTTCTCCATAGCCATGATGGCCGATAGCACGGCGGTAGACACACCGGTAGTGACCTTTAGGGCGCAACTGGGCTTGGCGCCATCGCATATCATACCGGTCAGGTTGGCTATCATGTTCTGTACGGCGTAGGTTATTTGTTGGTAAGTGCCACCCATCAGCCACGTGATGCCACAACTGGAGCCAGTGGCGGCCACCACGCATCCGCACAAGGCGGACAAGCGTCCGAGGCTTTCCTTGATGTAGATAACGGTCAGGTGGCTCAAGGTCAGGGCGCGTATCAGTTCTTCTTCCGTCTTGCCGTTCTCTTCGGCATACACTACGACGGGGATGGTGGCGGAGATGCCTTGGTTACCGCTGCCCGAATTGCTCATAACAGGTATCATAGCTCCCGCCATACGGGCGTCGCAGGCTCCGGAGGTATAAGAAAGGATGTGCGAGAATACACTGTCGCCCATGATTTTGTGTTCGTACCTGCCCCGCAGCATCTTGCCCAGCCCGTGCCCGTAGTCGCCTTGGAAGGAACGTTCGGCGGCTTCTTTGTTGATTCGTGCCGTTTCGAGGATAAACCGTATTTCGTCCAACGGGGCGGTCATAGCAAAGTCGTACACCTTGTGCAGGGTCAACTCGGGCACTTCGTCCTCTTCGTCCGACTCGGTGGCTTTGGCACGCTTGTCCAACAGAACTTTCTCGCCCCGTGCCACATATACAAACGATGTATGTCCACCTGCAATGATAGCCACGGCCTTGTCATCTCCCGCTTCGCAACACACCTCTATATAGAGCTTCTCCTCGATGTCGGGTTTCAGCGAAATATTGACACGCTTTTCGCCAAGGAAAGCCTTGCCTTCCTCCACGGATTGGGGCGCGCAGTCCTTCAGTACCTCCAGTTGGTAGTCCGACTTCCCTATCAACGCCCCCAAGGCGATGGCGATGGGCAATCCTATCATACCCGTTCCGGGAATGCCGACTCCCATGGCGTTCTTCAGGATGTTCGTACTGAGCCATACGTTGATTTTCTCCGGCTTCGTTCCCAAGGTTTCCGTGGCTTTGGCTACACACAAGGCCACCGCGATAGGTTCCGTACACCCGATGGCGGGCACTACCTCGCGCTTCATCAAGGCGATAATCTTTTTCCGTTCTATTTCGCTTATCATTTCGTCATTCATTTTAAGTCCGGACAAAGGTATGAAAAACGTTTTATTATACAAATAGTCAGCAAGAAGAAAATCTTCCAAGTATAATTCCTTATAATTCAAAAAAGAAACGTACCTTTGTGCCGCATTAAAAAAGAAAACACGGAGACGCAGAGACACAGAGATGAAAAAGTTTTCCGTGTGTCTCTGTCACAAATAAAAGCTCCGTGTCTCCGTGCCTCTGTGTTTTAATACTGAATTTATACATATATAATATGGAGTTAAGACGATTCTTACCTTGTTGCCTGTTTGCGGCGGCAATGTTGACCTCTTC
Organism: uncultured Bacteroides sp.; assembly: GCA_944320735.1. GTDB lineage: Bacteria > Bacteroidota > Bacteroidia > Bacteroidales > Bacteroidaceae > Bacteroides. Next base: position 11,863 of record CALUIQ010000013.1, read on the forward strand.
CTGCATACAGGACGAGGCGTTGAATAAAGAAGCGGCCATTGATGCTTGTACCGGCACGAACGTGCAGTTCACCAACGCGTTGGCCAACAACCGCGGCTTTAATATCTACATCAACCGCGGGGCGGATCTTGCTAATCAACACTTGACGTTTACGATTCCCGACGGGGCTGTCATT
>CALUIQ010000014.1 GCA_944320735.1 uncultured Bacteroides sp.
GGCACGACTCCGCCATGTCTCTCATCCAAAGTGACCTTTTGCAAGCCGACCGTGAGCGAGAGCGTAAGAAATACCTTCGTTCGCAACGCCGTTTGTCAGACCTCGTGGTGTGTGCGCCCATTGCGGGCCAGTTGAGCTTCGTGGGCGTCACGCCCGGCCAACGGGTGCAGTCCGGCGAGAGCATCGGCGAGATTAAGGTGCTGGACCAGTTCAAGGTACATACTTCCCTCAGCGAATATTACATCGACCGCATCACCACCGGTCTGCCCGCTACCATCCTCTACCAAGGCAAGCGTTACCCCCTGCGCATCACGAAGGTGGTTCCCGAGGTGAAAGACCGTCTCTTTGACGTAGACTTGGTGTTTACTTCCGACATGCCGGACAACGTGCGTGTGGGCAAGAGCTTCCGGGTGCAGATAGAGTTGGGCCAGCCCGAAGACGCCGTAGTCATCCCCCGCGGCAACTTCTACCAAGCCACGGGCGGCCAATGGGTTTATCGCTTGAACGAAGACGGCACCCGTGCCCGTCGTGTACCCCTTACCATCGGGCGCCAGAACCCCCAGCAATACGAAGTGACGGAAGGCTTGCAACCGGGCGACCGGGTGATTGTTACGGGATACGACTCCTTTGGCGAGGCGGAAGAGTTGGTGATTAAATAACCCCCGCCTTTGGAGATGTGCGAAGGGCTGATTACTTTTGTCGGTATATAATAATGGTGTAAGATAAAGAACGATGATACGATTGATTACTTTGGCCATAAAGGCTTTGTTTCGTTTCAAGGCTTATACGGTGCTTAACGTATTGGGGCTTGCCGTCAGCTTGGCGTGCGTGCTGACCATTGCCCGCTATATCCATCAAGAAAATACGGTGGACTATTGTTTCCCCGGTTATGAGAATATCTGTTTGGTGAAGACCACGGTGAGCAATGGCGAGACTTTCTTGGGCGGCTATCAGTCCGGGCTGGAGAAAGACCCGGCGGTGGAACGCTACACGGCCTATACCGTCATCAGCAACATGCCCTTGGTGTTTGGCCGTCAACAAGTGACGGCTCATTCGTTTTCCATAGACAGCACGTTCTTCCGTATGTTTCCCTATCGGGTCGTGATGGGCACCAACCGGATTCGCCGCCCCAAGGACGTGGTCATCACCCGTTCGTTTTGGGAGCGGGTGTTGCAGGGAAAGCCCGTCATAGGCGGGAGTTTCACCAGTGGCAAGGGGAGGAAGTTCACCATCATCGGCATTGTGGACGACCCGCCGACCAAGACCACTTGGATGCCGGACTTGTTTATGTCCGAGGACGTAAGCGAGTTCCTTATTTACGAGCCCGTCTATGCCATGCAGATGGTGCCGGGCTATGACTTGGACCAACTGAACGCTAAGCATCGGAAAGAAGTGCCGCGCAGCAAGTGGACCATTTACCAAACCAAGCACCACGAATACCTGCCCTTGCGTGACCTTTACTATACCAACGACTTGCAGCAGAAGGATTCCGCCTACCGTTTTGGCAATGCCGCTTACCTGCGGGTGCTTATGGCGGTGGCTTTTCTGGTGTGGTTAGTCGGCTTGCTTAATTTCATCAATATCTACACCATCATTATGTCCCGCCGTTCGAGGGAGTTTGGCATCAAGAAGGCTTTCGGCGCGGGCAAGGTGGATGTCTTCGTGCAAATCTATGTAGAGAATGTCGTGTTGGTGGGGATGGCATTGCTGGTGTGCTGGACGCTTATCGAACTGACCCGTCATTTCTTCTTCAACGAGTTGTACATCCCCGTCGCTTCGGATGTGTGGTTCGATTGGGAAGTGTCAATGCTTTCCCTCTTCGGCTTACCGTTGCTCACCACGGTCTATCCTTACCTGAAATACACCCTGCACAATCCCCTGACCTCTATGCGTGAGGTCTCTTCTTCGCGCTTCTCCGTCCGTTCACGCATAGCGTTCCTGTGTTTCCAGTATGTGCTGACTATCTTTATGGTGACTGTAGCCCTGTTCTTCGTGCGCCAACTCAATTATATGCTGGATGCCGATTTGGGATTCCGCACGCACGACATCATCAGCTGTCGCATGTATCATTTCTCATCCAGTGGCATCTATAAAGGAAGTACTGAGGACTGGAGGGACTTAGGAAAGAAGCAACACGCCAACAAGGCGTTGGTGAACAAACGGATGGCGGAATCCCCTCTGTTCGAGCAATGGGGGCGTCAGGCTTCCATCGTGGGGAATTATCAGGTGGGGAATTATGCGCTCGATAGGGTCGAGAATGGTTTTCACCAAGCCTTATACTTTCTTATGTCAAGACGTGAGATGGAGATGTACGGTCTCCAATTGGTAGAGGGACGCTTATGGAACGACTCTGTGGATGAAGATTTTACTAAAAACAGCTTTAAGGCCATCATCAACGAGAGTGCCAAGAAACAGTTCGGCATTACGGACATCGTCCGGCAGAAATTGCAAGGGGAAGAGGCTCATTTTGCGTCCAGCAACCTTCCGGACTTTTACAACCCGCCTTGTGAGATAGTGGGCGTCATTAAAGACTTCAATGTATGCCATTTGGCAAAGTCCGCCATGCCGGTTGTCATCCATTATATTGATGACCGAAAAAGAGGTTTGGAATATGTGACGGCTTCCTACCGCCACGAGGATCGGGCGCAGGTGATAGACTATCTGCGGCAGGTGTACGAGGAGGTCACCGGGCGTACCGACTTCGAGTACACGCTGATAGAAGACCAATTGGCGCAACTGTACGAGGAAGACCGCCGCGTGGTGAACATCTACACTTTGTTTGCCTTGGTGGCTATCTTGGTTTCTTCGTTGGGATTGTTCGCTCTCTCGCTGTTCGACATCCGTCAGCGGTATCGGGAGATAGGGCTTCGCAAGGTGAACGGGGCGCAAGGGTGGGACATCTATCCGTTGCTGCTGAAGAAATACCTGTGGGTGTTGTGTCTGGCGGCACTCATCTCCGTGCCCTTGTCGTGGCTCGCCATTACGCTTTATTTGCAAGACTTTGCCCACAAAGCCCCCATCACACCCGACCTCTATCTCGTTGCCATCGTCCTCATAGTATTCATTTCCTTGTTTACGGTAGTCTGGCAGATACGCAAGGCGGCGCGGGTCAATCCGGCCGAGGTGGTGAAGAGTGAGTGAATGTATATTAACACATTAACGATATGATAGTACATTATCTGAAAATCGCTTGGCGCAACCTGCTGAAGTATCGCACGCAGACCGCCGTGAACGTCATCGGGTTGGCTGTGGGCTTTGCCTGCTTCGCTTTTGCCAACCTCTGGATGCGGTACGAGACCACTTATGATGCTTCCCATCCGGGGGCAGAACGGATGTATCTGCTTTATGTGGAGAGTATGATGTATAGTAGCGGATTTATGCCTCGTGCGCCTTATCCGGTTTCTACGTTGCTGAAAGCGGAGTTCCCCGAAGTGGAAGAGGCTTGCGCTTTTACACGTCTTCCGGTTGACGGACTGGCTATGGAAGAAAACGCGCCCGAAGTGCAGATGCCTTGTATGCAGTTGGATTCCTGCGGTATGCGTATGTTTGGCATACAGGTATTAGCGGGTAGTACGGACTTTTTTTATTCCAATGAACAGATAGCGTTGACGGAAAGTATGGCTCGGCGTTTCTTTAGGGAAACGGAGAAGGCAGTGGGGCAGACGGTATACTATCGGGACAAGCCGCATACGGTGTGTGCCGTGGTGTCAGACTTGCCGCACAGCAATTTCTCTTTCGGGTTCGTTGCCGAGGGGGCTTATTTCCGCAAGTGGCAGGATAATTGGTGGAATGGTGGTTTCCAGGTTATTATTAAGTTGCGTAAGGGCGTGTCGGCTGAGGCGTTTCAAGAGAAGATGCGAGCTTATGGCGAGAAGCTTGAGGCGAATGATAATAGAGCGATTGTAAAACGTCTGAAGTTGATACCCGTTACGGAGTATCGCTATGCATCGTTTAATCCGGAGTGCGAGGTGCGCTTCTCCTATTTGGTGCTCTTCGCCGTGGCGGGAGGCTTGGTCATCCTTTGTTCCTTGTTCAATCACTTGGCGCTTTTCATCTCGCGTATCAATATTCGTCGGCGTGAATTGGGGCTTCGCAAGGTTTGCGGTTCGTCCGGTCGGGGGCTGTTTGTTATGCTTACGATGGAGTATGCGTTGCTTATCCTGTTGTCCGGTTTGGTGGGTATGACGCTGGTAGAGGCGTTGCGTTCTCCGTTCAACGCTTTGTCCGGGGTAGAAGGAGATATTTATGGTCAGTCGTTGCTTTATTTTGTGGCGGTATTCATTTTGTCTATATTCCTGTTGGTTCCTTTTGTCTGGCGTTTTGCTTCCTTGCGTCCGGAGCGGAGCGGGGCAAAGACTTTCCCGCGTAGTATGGTTGTCGTCCAACTTTTCATCAGCCTTTTGGCCATCTTCTGTATGGCGGTATTGATGAAGCAACTGAATTATTTGAAGACGACTGACTTGGGTTGGGAGCGTAAAGATTTGGCTGTTTTTACTTTTATCTATCCCGATGAGGCGAAGGATGAAATCGTGGACAAGGTACGTCAGATGCCTTACACCCGTGAGGTCTTATCCGGTTATTACGGCATCCTGCCCGAAGGTATGCTGAGAGCTACGAGATTTGATTGGGAGGGTCGTCCCGAAGGACATACATTAGGAAGTGTTAAGACGATGTGTATGGATGAGACCTTGGCACGCTTCTACAACATCCGCACGACGGAAGGCGAAATGCTGAAGAACCACGACAAAGGAAAAGCGATGCTCAATGAGTCGGCCGTCCGTGCGATGGGCGTGCCGAACCCGATAGGGCTGAAAATAGCTATAGGCCGGGGAACTACGTTGACCATCGTAGGCGTTGTGCGTGATTTCCATACCTCTCCTCCGACGATACCCGTGACACCCACGCTCTTTGTCTGCAAAGGTGAATTAGGCTGGGGAGACGGCAATCATGTCTTAATAAAATATTATGCCGGGCAATGGAGAAACTTGCGTGCCAGAGTGGACAGCCTATTTGCCAAGAACTATTCCTATGTAGACTATAATTTAGTGAATGTAATGGATGAGTATGATAGCTATTTGGTTTCTGAAACCCTGCTTCTCCATCTGTTGAGCTTTGTCTCTGTTGTATGTATGCTTGTTTCCGCCTTCGGCATCTTCTCCATGGTGACGCTCGGTTGCGAGCGTCGGCGTAAGGAGATAACCATCCGCAAGGTGAACGGCGCAAGGGTGGGGGACATCCTCCGGCTCTTTGCCCGCGAATACTTGGGTTTGTTGGTCGTGGCGTGCGTTGTGGCTTTTCCCGTTGGCTACGTGCTGATGAGGCGTTGGCTGGAGAGCTACGTGGAGCAAACCCCCATCTCCGTCTGGATATATCTCGTTATCTTTGCCGGTATGGCATTGCTGATAGCCTTGTGCATCGGCTGGCGTGTGTGGCGTGCGGCGAACGAGAATCCCGCTGAAGTGGTGAAGAGTGAGTGATATAGATATGGTATAAGTAGAAAACAATAATAGATATGAAAAAGATTTTATTGACAGGTGTGGCGGTGTGTTGCTTAGCGTCTTGCGGCATATCGCAGGGGACGAAAGTAGATGCGGACAAGTTCTTGATAACGGGACGGGTGACGAATGTGCCGGACAGTGCAGTGATACTTGTAATGCAGGAAGAAGGTTCCCAGTTGTTAAAGACCGTGATGAAGGATACCGTGATGAACGGAATGTTTACGTTCAGTGACACGACTTCGTGTGTGAAGAAGTTTTTGCTTCTTGCCAGAGAGGAAGGATTTCCTCGTCATTGGTTGGAGGTGTGGGTGGCTCCGGGTGAGGAGGTGAAGATTAGCGGAGAGAATAAATTGATTTGCGTCTGGAAGGTGGAGAGTGACGTGCCGGAGCAGTTGGAGGCGAACGCTTTCCAAGATTGTGCCGGAAGCCTGCGGGAAGAATATGCGCGAATGCAAGTAAAGGAAGCTGATTGGTTCAGAAAGATGGATAGCGGGGCGGAGAATCGGGACACCGTTTGGAAAAAAATGAATGCCTTGCGGGAGAAGTCTTGGCTTATGAAGCACGAGTTGTATAAGAAGGAGATAGACTATATGCAGGTCGCGCCAATAGGCCGTGTGTGGTTGGAGCGTTTGGAGATGTATGCCAAGATGGTGCCTTTCAAAGAGTTTATGCCTTATTCCAAGGAACTGAAAGCATTGTACGCCCGGCTTCCGGAGGACTTGAAGCAGAGCAGGGAAGCCCGGATAGCCCGACAATACCTGTATCCGTCGGGGAAGGTCGGGGTGGGCGACCCGATGGCGGATACCGACCTGTATGACATCGAAGGACGTACGCATCGCCTTGCGGAGTTCAAAGGGAAATACATCCTGTTGGACTTCTGGACACAGGGTTGCGGCCCTTGCATCGCCTCCCTGCCGGAGATAAAGGAAATCAGCGAAGCATACTCGGACTCATTGGTCGTAGTAAGCATCAGCCTCGACCCCGAGAAGTTGTGGAAGGATTACGTGACCAAGGAGAAACTCAGCGGGTATCAGTGGAATGAACTAGCGGAGTTAGAGAGTGGCCTTGCGATGTGTTACCAAGTGAACGGTTATCCCTCTTACGTGCTGATAGCGCCCGATGGTCGCGTCAAGGCGATGTGGGGAGGCTATGGCAAAGGCTCGCTTTGGCAACGGATGAAAGATTGGTTAGGGGAAGCAGGGAGGTAAATGGGAATTTAGCTGCCGGAGGCCGCAATTGACAATTAACAATGGACAATTGACAATGATTTGCTAATCAATATCCGATTCATTGTATTTGCTAATTGTTAATTGTCAATTGTCAATTGTCAATTGTGCGCTCCGCGCACATAAATTATCATTTTTATCTTCCGTTGATGGAGTAAAAAGGGTGGAAAACCAATCTCTCAAAAAGAGAATTTTGGTTTTCCACCCTT
>CALUIQ010000015.1 GCA_944320735.1 uncultured Bacteroides sp.
TCCCGACAAACAGGCAGGCCAATAACAGCATTAATTTTCTTTTCATAAATTCTCTCTTAAAGTTTAACTTTACATTAATTGTTTCTTAACTCTAACGAAATGCAAAATTATTAATAAATATGTAATAGGCAATCATTTTAAGCGAAAAACCTACAAAATCTATCAAATTGTTAGTTCGACCCCCGTTTTTATGTTCAACAACATTCTTTATTGCCCAAAACGGCTGAATGGATGCCCAGGAAGTATCAATATGCAAGCCGCTCTTTTTATGCAAAAGTATAATAGCTATATACTTTTTATACAAAAACGTTAAATATGAGCCGCAAAAGTATGATGGGGAACAGTGTTGCAGAACATAAATCGCATTGCGTGATATACGTGTTTCTCTTTGTAACGGAATTGAAACAACGCTTTGAGGGGGATTTTTCAGCCACTCAAACAAGGGCTCACAAAGGCGGTTTTTCTCTTGGAATCAATGGCCGGATAAAAGGGTTGAAATATGAATAAAATAGTTTACAGATTGGTGTATAACCGACAAAAGAGACTGAATAAGGATGGATTGGCCTTGGTGCAACTGGAGGCTTACCTGCACAATCGGAAGAAGTATTTCTCCACCCACGTGTATCTGAAGCCCGAACAATGGGACATACGGCGGGGAAAGGTGAAGAAGCACCCCAACGAACATCTGCTCAACCAATGGTTGCGCAACTATGTGGCGCAGATAGAAAGGTTGGAGCTGGAATTGTACCAACAAGGCAAACCGGTTTCGTTGGAGACTATCAAATACTTTATCTGCAAGGGAAGAAGTAGCCAGTCATTCTTGGCTTTCTATGAAAAAGAGCTTAGGGAAGCTCCTTTGAAAGAGTCGTCCCGCCGCAACCATCACTCTACCTTGGTGCTGCTCAAGGCGTTTAGGGGCGACATCCTTTTCCAAGAGCTGACTTTCGAGTTGGTGTGTTCTTTTGAATACTTTTTGAGCCAAAAAGGGTATCATATTAACACGATAGCCAAGCATATGAAACACTTGAAACGCTACATCAACCAAGCCATCAACAAAGACTACCTGAGCGAACAACAATACGCTTTCCGGAAATACAAGATAAAGACGGCGGAATACCAACATACGCACCTGACCCCGGACGAGTTGGCTCGTTTGGAACGTCTGAGAGATAGCGAGAGAGGCCGCCGCTACCGAAAGACATTGGACGCGTTCTTGTTTTGCTGCTATGCAGGTGTGCGTTATTCGGACTTCATACGCCTCAACTCGACGAACTTGGTGCGGATGCAACAAGAAACCTGGCTGATTTATCGGACTGTAAAGACGGGCGTGGAGGTGCATTTACCCCTCAATCTTCTGTTTGAAGGCAAGGCTATCGCCATTCTGCACGATTATCGGAAGGACTTGGAGTCTTTTTTTCGTCTTAAGAACAACTCGAACGTGAACAAGGAGTTGAAGCGAATCGCACAAGCGGCAGGATTGGAGAAGCGTGTCTCCTTCCACACAGCCCGCCATACCAACGCCACCTTATTAATATATAATGGTGTCAACATCACCACGGTGCAGAAGCTCTTGGGACACAAAAGCGTAAAAACGACGCAAGTTTATGCCAACATTATGGACCGTACCATCGTGCAGGACTTAAAGATGCACCGGGTGAAAAGCGGGAAATAACGGGCAGGCATCCTTGGTTAATTTCCAGTCCTTCCTTGGAAGGATTGCAGTCCTCCCTAAGAAGGACTGGAGTACTTCCATAGGAGGACTGTAATACTTCCTATGAGAGGACTGGGGAAAAACAGTGTGGTTACAAAAATAAAGCAAGCATTGGATGTTATGTTTCTAAAATTACGTATATTTGCAACAACTATTGAGAAATTATGTAGTATGAAAGAAAAGGAATCTCTTATCGAGAATAAGGACCAAAACCATACTGAACAAGAGAAAGATTACAAGGAACTTGACAAACTGCGACGTGAAAAGACTGCTGGTTATTTCTTCACCTTGTCATATCTTTCTTTTACGGCATTAGTTTTGGGGAGTATGGCTATATTCTTTCAAGAAATGAAGTTTACATACCAGACGTGTCTGATGTTGGGTATGGGATTATTCTTCACGGGCGGATTGTATTATGTAGCATCAAATTTTTTTAAGATACGTAAAAAATAAACATTATGAATGCAGGTCTTGTATGTTTTGGTGTCATCGCCTTGTTTACGTTGGTGCTGATGGTTGTCAGTTCGACTGAAAAAGGACGTAAGTGGATGCTTGGCGATCGTTAATTTTATACGGCTACGAATCTAAAAAAGCTGAGGTATAAATCCGCCATTGACAACCATACTTGTAGATTGTCAATGGCGGATTTCATTGTTTACTTCGGCATCTCGACTGGCTCGAAAGGCTGTTTCTTCACCTTGTCCAGCGGGGCTGCGTAGTAGCTTACACGAGCGAAGTCAATCTGTGACAAGTCGATGCGGCGGATGGCGCTGTTGTACATCGTGCGGTAATAGATAACCCGGTTTGTCAAGTCCGTAGCGGTAGTCCACTGGGTCGCGCTGGGAATATCGGCGGGAATCTTGCCGTCGGCAAACTCTACCCCGACAGGGATATCGAAATTATTCAATATCTGGAAACTTTGGCGCACAGCATCCTCTGCCGTTGCGGGAACGGGAGCGGTAGTCTGATAAAAAGCCGCGCGCACAAAACGTGAAGGCGGAGTGACATCTCCCGGCAAGCCCAAGAACGCGCTTCCGGCACCAAAGGATGCTAATTGCGAAGCTCCCCATTTGCGTGGTTGTGACGTACCGGCAAGCAGATTGACGTAATTGTTCAGGTTCGTCATTTGCCACTCAAATCCCGGCGAATTGGTCAGCACTCCCAATTCATTCTCATAAAAGCAAGGCTTTCCTTCGATGATTTCAAGTACAATCTGTCGTCCCGAAGCATCAGCGAAACGCCAATGGACGGTAGAGGCACGCGGGTCAATGGCTACGACAAGAGCTTTGGGCACCACCTCTTTCACCTCATCCACCGTCGCACAAGTACCCAATATCCAAGAGACAAGCTGGAAATCGGTCACGCATTGTTGTTTCCGACTTTCATCGTACGTTTCGTATTTTCCATAGCCCGGGAAATAAAAAAGTCCGGCCGACAATCCGGCTTCGTTCAGTCCTTCCACTACGAACTCTTTCTGTTCTACCGCAAGACCTACATAGCCGTATTTGGCCACAAGTTTCATACCGTCCAACGTGTAACCGGGCACATAGGAACGCACCGTATGTCCGCGGGGAACAATCACATACTGGCTATTCAGTTCACTGCCGCCCCATTCAATAGTTCGTGCCACAACGCGGGCACTGTCCTTTGCGGTCAGTGTAATGCCGGTGCAAGCATCAGCCTGTTTCCCCGGCACAAGAAGCATAGACGCAGCTATGCAGATTCCCAAAATCCTTTTCATCATAAATCACTTCATTTTAATTAATAGAGTAAACAAATGTAATACAAAAAATCTTCATAACCAATGTTTAACTCATTATATGGCGTTCTTTGGCAAGAATTACTTTTCAGGTAGGAAGGTGGCGTATCTTTTCTATAGGATAAAGGCGTCAAAGTCGGCACATGCGCAATCAATCCTGTTTTGCCCAAACGGCGCGGCGAGATTAAAGCCACATGATTGCCATTGGTGAGATAACGCCACAAGGTGTCTGTTTCCGTAACTCTGTCGCAGAAATAAGCCGGAGAAAGGTAGCCGCTCGTAATAAATGGGTTTATTTTTGTCATGACTCAAGTTTTATACAAAGGTAATTATAATATCATTATAAAACAAAGTTCCTTCACGGAATTCATACCGCGCAGATGAAAATCGAATCTGTTACATTGCTGTTCTATGTATCCACTGAATACTTTGGAGAGTTTAATGAAGCAATATACCCGATAAGGTGTATTATTGTAGTCTTTTGCATATTTTATACCCAAAAGGGTGTAATATAGAAATAAATGATTATATTTGTACCCCAAAGGGTATAATTTATGGAACAGACCACGTTATCCAAGTTTGTAAAAGCTATGCGCAAGCAATATAACCTTACGCAAGTGGAATTGTCCGAGAAGTCGGGCGTGGGCTTGCGCTTTGTCCGTGAGCTGGAGCAAGGCAAGCAGACGCTCCGGGTGGACAAGGTAAATCAGATATTGAATTTGTTCGGCAAAGAAGTCGGAGCCGTACCTATGGCAGAAAGGGAAGAACAATGAGGCAGGCGGTTGTTTTCTTACGTAACATCAAAGCGGGTGTCCTCACGGAGGATGCGGAAGGATATACTTTCTTGTATGATGCGGATTTCCTGCATTCGGAGGGTGCTGAGGCCATTAGCTTAACGATGCCTTTGAGTGACAAGCCCTATCATGACAAAGTCCTTTTCCCGTTTTTCGACGGTCTGATTCCGGAAGGATGGCTGCTTGACATCGCGGAAAAGAACTGGAAGATTGACGCACGTGACCGCATGGCGTTACTTATGGCTTGCTGCAAGGACTGCATCGGCGCGGTAGGTGTTGAACCCGTCATTAAAGAGGAGGAACAATATGGCTAAATGTTTGTATTGCTACAAGGAATTGACAGAAGGTGAAACAGACTTCCATAAAAAATGCGCGAAAAAAATGTTCGGCACACCTTATGTACCCGAATTGCCTTATACAAGGGAGAACCTGACGGATTTGGCCAAGCAAGTGATACGCAGCCAAACTACATTGACTGGAGTGCAGGCCAAGTTGTCATTGGATATAAACAAGGAGGGCAAAAACGGGAACAACCGCTTTACCATTGTTGGATTATGGGGACGTTACATGCTGAAACCTCAGACCGAACGTTTTGACAATTTGCCGGAAAATGAAGATTTGACTATGCATATGGCAGAGTTGGCTAAGATAAAAGTAGTTCCCCATAGCCTCATCCGTTTTGCGGATGGAGAACTGTGTTACATTACCCGCCGCATTGACCGTACAAACCAAGGAGAAAAAATGCCGATGGAGGATATGTGCCAACTCACGGAACGACTGACCGAATATAAGTATAAAGGTTCGTATGAGCAGATAGCCAAAGCGATTAGGAAATATTCGTCAGTCCCTAAGCTTGACTTGGTCAATTATTGGGAACAAGTCGTCTTTTCTTGGATTACCGGCAATGCGGATATGCACTTGAAGAATTTTTCGCTTTATAGCCAACAGCGTGGGGTATACCTCCTCACTCCGGCATACGACCTGCTTTCCACCGCTTTGGTTATGCCGGAAGATACGGAGGAGTTGGCACTGACATTGAACGGGAAAAAAAGAAAACTGAAGAAAAAGGATTTCGTAACCTCCATGCAGGTTTCCGAATTAAGCGAAAAAGTCATAGAAAACATATTTGAAAAGTTCTTTCATGTTCGGGACAAGTGGTTTCAATGCATTGACGTGTCCTTTCTACCTGCGGAACAAAAAGAACAATATAAACAAATCATTCGGGAGAAATTAGCTTCTTTGATTTGAAAGCATTCCTGTTTCTCTAAAATCCGGACAGAAAGACAGGCTGCAAGCAGCCAAATGTAAAAGATGTCATCCGGATTGTTTGTGGAAGCATTAACAGAAACTATGGAGTATCCATAAGGCGGAACAGGAAAAATATTGTTTACAGATAATCCCCTTAAAATTCATACGTAACAAACCTAAGACCTTATTCCCCTGCTCAAAACCAGCCCCCCTTTTTTCTCCGCTAATCCCTCCCCAAGAGCTCTTGGTTCGCAACCGAGTAGAAACTGAATAGAACCAAATTCGATACCTCCGCTCATTAAACAGCTGATAAATAGCAGGATAAGCCAAGAAACCGATAGAAAACGGATAGAAAATCTATTTCATCACCCCCGCCACAAGCCCTTGTAGGGCACATTTCGTAAAAAGCACCAAGTTCCCAACTTTTTCTATTGAGTTAATAATGAGCGACTTACGGGAATACTTAGTTCCGCGAAAACGTTAATTGTCAGCTACGTAGGTATGGAGGAACAACACGTTGGCATTAAGCCGAATGTAACGGTGTATTTGAAATCAAATACGGAGTTGCTGGATGAAGTGATGGTAGTTGCCTACGGTACCGCAAAGAAATCTGCGTTTACGGGGTCTGCCTCTACGGTAAAATCTGAGGAAATCGGTAAAATCCAAAGCAGCAATGTGGCCAATGCATTGAGCGGCAAGGTTTCGGGCGTACAGTTGAACAACGCCTCCGGTCAGCCGGGTGCTACTACACCTACCATCCGTATCCGCGGTATTGGCTCTATCAATGCCGGTAACGACCCGTTGGTTATCTTGGATG
>CALUIQ010000016.1 GCA_944320735.1 uncultured Bacteroides sp.
AAAGTTTAAACAAAATGATTAAAGTAGGTATTAATGGATTCGGACGTATCGGACGTTTCGTATTCCGCGCAGCTCAAAAAAGAAACGATATCCAAATCGTTGGTATTAACGACCTTTGCCCGGTAGATTACTTGGCTTACATGCTGAAGTATGACACGATGCACGGTCAATTCGACGGCACTATCGAAGCTGACGTTGAGAACAGCAAGCTGATCGTAAACGGCAAAGAAATCCGCGTAACTGCTGAAAAGAACCCTGCTGACCTGAAGTGGAACGAAGTAGGTGCAGAATATGTAGTAGAATCTACAGGTTTGTTCCTGACAAAAGAAAAAGCTCAAGCTCACATCCAAGCTGGTGCTAAATATGTAGTAATGTCTGCTCCTTCAAAGGACGACACCCCGATGTTCGTATGCGGCGTAAACGAGAAGACTTATGTAAAGGGTACTCAATTCGTATCTAACGCTTCTTGTACGACGAACTGCTTGGCTCCTATCGCCAAGGTTCTGAACGACAAGTTCGGCATCGTAAACGGTTTGATGACTACCGTTCACTCTACTACCGCTACTCAGAAGACTGTTGACGGTCCTTCTATGAAGGATTGGCGTGGTGGCCGTGCCGCTTCTGGCAACATCATCCCGTCTTCTACGGGTGCTGCTAAGGCTGTAGGCAAGGTTATCCCCGAACTGAACGGCAAGCTGACCGGTATCTCTATGCGTGTTCCGACTTTGGACGTTTCTGTAGTTGACTTGACTGTTAACTTGGCTAAGCCCGCTACGAAGGCTGACATCTGCGCTGCTATGAAGGAAGCTGCTGAAGGTGAATTGAAGGGTGTTCTGGGTTACACAGAAGATGCAGTTGTTTCTTCTGACTTCCTGGTCTGCGCGCGGACTTCTATCTTCGACGCTAGCGCAGGTGTTTACTTGACCTACACATTCGTTAAGGTTGTATCTTGGTACGACAACGAAATCGGTTATTCTAACAAGGTTCTCGACCTGATTGCTCACATGGCATCTGTTAACGACTAATCTACAGTTAGAAAATATTAAAGTATAGGCGGCTTCTGTGGAAGTCGCCTATTTTTTTTGCACTTTTGCAGGCAATGTACATTTTACGAATATGATGCAAGCTCAGAATCCTTTTTTTGAACCATTCACAACGCCACACGGCACCCTGCCTTTCGACCGTATCGCCGTAGGACACTACGAACCGGCCATCCGGGAAGGTATGGCACGCCAAAACGAAGAAATAGAAACCATTATCAACAACCCCGAACCGGCTACATTCCAAAACACGGTATTGGCCTTGGAAAAATCGGGCAGATTGTTGCAACAAGCGGAAAACGTATTCGGCAACCTGCTGAGCGCGGAAACCAACGACGCTATGCAGGAATTGGCACAGAAGTTGATGCCGCTATTGGACGAACACGCCAACAACATCGGCCTCAACGAGAAGCTCTTTGCCCGCGTAAAAGCGGTGTACGAACATCGCCAAGCCGAAGGGCTGACCGCCGAACAACTGAAGCTGGTGGAAGAGACCTACGACGGATTCATCCGTAACGGGGTCAACCTGCCGGAAGCCGACAAGGTGAAATACCGGGAACTGTCGCAAAAACTGAGCCTGCTGACCCTGCAATTCAGTGAAAACAATCTGAAAGAAACGAACGACTACCTATTGGTGCTGAAAGACGAAGCCCAGTTGGAAGGACTGCCGCAAAGCGCGCTTGAAGCCGCGGCAGAAACCGCCCGCGAGAAACAGGTGGAAGGTTGGGCCTTCACCCTGCAAGCGCCCAGCTACATGCCTTTTATGACTTACGCCAAGAGCCGTGACCTGCGCAAGGAACTGTATATGGCCTACAACACCAAATGTACGCACGACAACGCCTGCAACAACCTGGACATCGTGAAGGAACTGGTAAACACCCGCCTGGCCATCGCCCAGCTGTTGGGATACAAGGACTATGCGTCCTACAAATTAGAAAGACGCATGGCGCAAAACAGCGGGAATGTATATCAACTGCTCAACCAGCTGCTTGACGCCTACAAGCCAACCGCTTTGCGAGAATTAGCCGAAGTGCAAGCATTGGCAAGGGAGGAACAAGGCGAGGATTTCACCCTGATGCCTTGGGACTGGAGCTACTACTCGCAGAAGCTGAAGGACCGCAAGTTCAACCTCAACGACGAAATGTTACGACCTTACTTTGAACTGGAGAACGTGAAGAAGGGTATCTTCGGCCTGGCTACCCGCCTCTACGGCATCACGTTCAAGAAGAATCCCGACATTTCCGTCTACCACAAAGACGTGGAGGCTTACGAGGTGTTCGACAAAGACGGCAGTTACCTGGCTGTGCTTTATACAGACTTCTATCCCCGCGAGGGCAAACGTTCGGGTGCCTGGATGACCAGCTACAAGGAGCAGTGGATAGACGAGGAAACAGGTGAGAACAGCCGTCCGCACGTGTCGCTCGTGATGAACTTCACCAAGCCGACCCAAGACAAACCGGCACTGCTCACCTTCAGCGAGGTGGAGACTTTCTTGCACGAATTCGGGCATAGCCTACACGGTATGTTCGCCAACACGACTTACGCCAGCCTGAGCGGCACCAATGTCTATTGGGACTTTGTGGAGCTTCCCTCGCAGATTATGGAAAACTTTGCCACGGAGAAAGATTTTCTGCATACCTTCGCCCGCCATTACCAGACAGGCGAACTCATTCCCGATGAGCTGGTGCAACGCATCAAGGACTCCGCCAACTTCAACGCGGCTTACGCCTGCCTGCGCCAAGTGAGCTTCGGGCTGCTGGATATGGCTTGGTACACACGCACCACGCCTTTCGAAGGAGACGTAAGAACCTACGAGAAACAAGCGTGGGCACCCGCCCAAGTGCTGCCGGACGTACCCGAAGCCTGTATGAGCGTCCAGTTCTCCCACATCTTTGCCGGAGGCTACTCCGCCGGATACTACAGCTACAAGTGGGCAGAAGTGTTGGACGCGGACGCCTTCTCACTCTTCCAGGAGAGAGGCATCTTCAACACGGACGTAGCCGCGTCATTCCGTGAAAACATCCTGTCGAAAGGCGGCACCGAACCTCCTATGGAGCTTTACAAACGCTTCCGCGGCCAAGAGCCTACCATCGACGCATTATTAACCAGAAACGGAATAAAAAAATGAAGCGACTGAAGACCTTTATTTTATCGTTACTGACGCTCTTCCTGCTGGCAGGATGCAGCACAGAAGATGACGTATTGGAGATTTTCGTAGGAAAGACCTGGAAACTGACTTACATCTCGACGGAAAACGGGCATAAACAGTTTGACCTATGGGGAAGCGGCGACTCTTCACAGAGCATGGAGGCGCTGGGACAAGCCAACAACTTCATCGTCACTTTTGAAGGCAGCGAGATAAACGCCACTACGGGAGGCACCTTCAACGCAAGAGCCATCACGGCCACCGTCAGCGGACAATGGAACGCCAACGGCAGCAACCGCGAGATGACCACAAGCAACGTACAGGTCAGCTATGCGGAAAATGACCCACTGGCCATAGCCTTTGTCAGAGGACTGCAAAACGCCGTCCGCTACGGAGGGGATAGTAAAAACCTGTACATTTATTATAAGGACAACGACAACTCCATCAAACGAATCAATCTTATAGCCAAATAAATATGGACAGCGAAGAAAAACAAGAAGCATTAGACCGGCGATACATCCGCATGGCGGGTATTTGGGCGGAAAACTCCTATTGCCGCCGCAGGCAGGTAGGGGCGCTGATAGTCAAAGACAAGATGATTATCTCCGACGGTTACAACGGCACGCCTTCCGGCTTCGAGAATGTATGCGAGGACGAGAATAACGTCACCAAACCTTACGTGCTGCACGCCGAGGCCAACGCCATCACCAAAATAGCCCGCTCGAACAACAGTAGCGACGGAGCGACGATGTACGTCACGGCCTCTCCCTGCATCGAGTGTGCCAAACTCATCATCCAAGCCGGCATCAAGCGGGTGGTTTACTCGGAGAAATACCGGTTGGAGGACGGCATCGAACTGATGAAGCGGGCAGGCATTGAAGTAGTTTATTTGGAGCACGAACCATAAAGCAAGCATATAAAAAACATCATGAGAACAAATCATTCATTCCGGTTTACACCGCTCGTCATCGCCATCAGTGTAGTGGTGGGAATCGTTATCGGCACTTTCTATGCCAAACATTACGGAGGCAACCGTCTGGGCATCGTCAACGGCTCGTCCAACAAATTGAACGCACTGTTGCGGGTCATCGACGACCAAT
>CALUIQ010000017.1 GCA_944320735.1 uncultured Bacteroides sp.
ACGATAGGGTTCCGCTCGTTCCTCAAGACCAGTACTTACTCCAAAATCACCTTGGAGTACCATCATTTGCAGGAGTTCCGTCGGGGTGGAAACCTGCTTGACTTGCCGCCCCACGAGACTGACATCACCGAGCAGACCCAACACAGCGTCAATAGCGGAAGCGTGAAGTTTGACTATTTCTCGCCCAACGAGAAGCATCGCATGAACGTTTATGCTTCTGTGCAACACATTGACCGCGACAGCTACTACGGAGGCGATCACTCACTCGACGCTTATGGCTCTACCAAGGATTTGACGTGGGTTGTCGGCGCACAGTATGTCTATCATTTCGACCGTTGTCTCTTTCTGCCCGCCGACTTGACGGGCGGTGTGGAATATAACGAAGACGCCATGCACGACAACATGTGGGGCTACAACCGATATATTGACCAGACGGTACGCATCGCCGGGGCTTTCATCCAAAATGAGTGGAAGAACGAACAATGGAGTTTCCTTGTCGGCGGACGGTTGGACAAGCATAACCTGATAGACCACGTCATTTTTAGCCCGCGGGTCAACTTGCGCTTCAACCCGACGGAGAACATCAACCTGCGCGCCAGTTACTCAGTGGGATTCCGAGCTCCACAGGCGTTTGATGAGGACTTGCATGTCGAAAACGTGGGTGGAAACGTGTCCATGATTCAGTTGGCCGAAGATTTGCGTGAGGAAAAGTCCCGCAGTGTCAGTCTTTCGGCAGACATGTACCACCGTTGGGGTGCCTGGCAAGGAAATCTGTTGGTGGAAGGATTCTTTACGGACCTTTCCAATGTTTTCGCCTTGCGAGAGATTGGTATCGAAGATGGCATTCTGAAGAATGAGCGTTACAACGAGAGTGGTGCTCGAGTTTACGGGCTGACGCTGGAGGGACGTTTGGCATGGCTCAATACGCTTCAGTTGCAAGCTGGCGTCACGCTGCAAAAGGCTGAATACAAGGAAGCGCGCCGATGGAGTGACGATGAGTCCGTTCCTTTGGAGAAACGCATCTTCCGCACGCCCGATACGTATGGCTACATGACGTTGACTTATAATCCGTTGAAGGCGTTGAGCATAGCCTTGTCGGGTACCTATACGGGCAGTATGTTGGTGGAGCACCGTTCCGGCTACATAGAAAAAGACCGTGCCGAGAAAACTTGTGACTTTTGGGAAATGAACCTCAAGGCAGCGTATGATTTTTCGGTCTACAAAAACATTACGCTTCAGGTTAGTGCCGGAGTGCAAAACTTGTTCAACGCTTATCAAAAGGACTTCGACCAAGGCAAGTTGCGTGATTCGGGATATATTTACGGCCCCGGCGTGCCACGTTCATATTTTGCCGGCGTGAAGATTAGCTATTAATTTGTGTGTCTCCGTGTTCCATTGAAAGAAAATTCTTCCATTTTTATGTTTCTTCCGGTGTGAAAGTTGATTAAATCTTTTCGGCTTGTGTGGCGGAGAGACGGAAAATATGTTTCTTTGCATCTTTAATAAAAATAAAGATAAAGACAATATGGGATTCGGAAAATGGATAGGAGGCATCGTCGGGTTTATGGCGATGGGACCGTTGGGAGCCTTGGCCGGATATGCGATAGGCTCGTTGTTGGAAAACGCTTCGAATGCGACAAGCACTGCCGGAGGCGGGAGTTATGGAGATGCTTACGACCCTAACGTGGGGCAGCGTAATAGTTTCTTGTTTTCGATGCTTGTAATGGCTTCGTACATCATTCGGGCGGACGGGCGCATTATGCACAGCGAGATGGAGTTTGTGCGCCGTTTCTTGCGTACAAACTTTGGAGAGGCGGCGGTGAGCGAGGGCGAACAGATTTTGCTGAACCTCTTTGAGCAACGCAAGCAGATGGAACGTACCAATCCGATGGCTTTCCGCAACACCATTCACGAGTGCGGGGCGCAGATTGCCGCCAATCTGACGTTGGAGCAACGTTTGCAGATGCTGGACTTCCTCGCCAAGATAGCGCAGAGCGACGGCAATGTCTGCCAAGCCGAGATTGACGCGCTGAAGGAAGTGGCTCGGGCGATGGGTATGTCAGACCAGGAAGTGGAGTCGATGCTCAACCTGCGTGGCAATTCGCTGGAAGATGCTTACAAGGTGTTGGAAATATCGCCCGATGCGACCGATGCCGAAGTGCGTGCCGCTTACCGGCGTCTGGCCTTGAAGCATCATCCCGACAAGGTGGCCACTTTGGGCGAAGACATCCGCAGGGCTGCAGAAGAGAAGTTGCAAGAGATTAACGATGCTAAGGAGCGCATTTACAAGGCACGCGGAATGAGGTAATAGGATTTCTGTATGTGGCAACTATTTTGTATATTTGTCGCATAAAAATAGAATGTCCTATGAAGAAGACTTTATCTGCTTGGGCGAAGATCCTCTTGGGGTGCCTCATTTTGGCATCGGGCTTCGTGTTTTTTATCAATCCGTATAACATTGTGCCGGGTGGTGTGTATGGCGCAAGTATTGTGCTTCACAATCTGTTTCCATCCATTCAGGTAGGTACGTTCGGCTATATGTTCGACATCCCGCTGCTCATCCTTTCTGTCGTGTTGTTGGGGGCGAAGCTGGGGACACGTACCATTGCGGCCGCCTTGACTACCCCGCTGTTGATGAACGTGCTTTCGCGACTTGTCTATCCTACCCAAGAGGCGTTGGAGGCGTTGGATCCTGCGCTGTTGTTGGGAGGATGCTTGGATATGTCGGACCATTTGATGCTGACCAGTATCATCGGGGCTGTCATTATTGGGTTTGGCACGGGGTTGGTCATTCGCCAACAAGCCACGACGGGCGGTAGCGACATTGTAGCCATGTTGTTGCAGAAGTATTGTCACATTCGTTTCTCGCGAGCCATCTTGCTGGTGGACGGAGCGGTGGTCGGCTTCGGTCTCTTGGTGATAGGGTTAGGCATGGGCGGTACGGACAATGCAGGGCAGCCGGCTCTGTATCTCTCATTCTACTCGCTGATTTCCATTTTCATCATCTCCCGTGTCATCGCTTACACGATAAACGGTGCCAAGAATGACAAGTTGATATTTGTCATCAGTGCCCAGCCTCTGACGGAGTTACACCATTATATATTAAGGGATCTCGACCGTACGGCCACCTGCATCAAGAGCAGCGGGCTCTATACGGGCGCGGATAAGGAGATGCTCTTTCTGGTGGTGAGTTATAAAGAAGTGGCGGGTGTGAAGCTGAAGATTAAGGAAGCCGACCCTCGTGCGTTCGTGGTGGTGACCGATGCGTACGATGCTTTTGGAGAAGGCTGGAAGCAACTTCCTTCATCGGCCAGCGAGCTGCAGCCGGAATAAAAAGGTGTATCATAATTGGGAAATAAAACACAGAGACACAAAGACACAGAGAAAATATATTTGTAAATCAATGAAATAAAATCTCTGTGTCTCCGTGTCTCTGTGTTCTCAATTCATTTTAATGGATTTCGATGACACGATTTACTTTGGCTTTCTCTTCGGGGGTGCGTTTCGGCAATTCAATGGTCAACACACCATCCGTAACGTTTGCGCTGATCTTGTCTTTTTCAACATCGTCAGGCAGGACGAAAGCTTGTTCGAACTTGCTGTATGAGAACTCGCGACGCAAGTACTTCTTGTTTCCTTCATCCTTCGTCTCGTTCTTCTTTTCCATGGTGATGACCAATTCATTGTCTTCGCCCAGATGAACGTTGAAGTCTTCCTTGGTCATGCCCGGAGCGGCAACTTCTACCTTGTAGTCGTTTTCATTCTCAATCACGTTGATGGCAGGTGCTGTAGCGTTGGTTCTAACCATCCAGTCGTTATCGAAGAAGTCATTAAAGATACTCGGTAACCAATTCTGATTGTTGTACTTTCTCATCGGTGTCATAGTTGTAATCTCCTATTTTTAAGTTGTTTTTAATCAATTTACTTTCTGAACCCCTCCGCCTTTCGGCTTCGTTGTTCGCTATAGGTTTTGCAAATACTGTGCCGCCCGGACAAATTGGCAGATGCCAAAGGGCGTTTTTAAACCGATGAAAAGAGTTTTAAATCAGCAGGCTTTGTTTTTAAACTTGCGCAAACTTTGTTAGCCATACGCCTCTGCCGGGAGCCTTCGGAGGAGAAGACAACTTGGCAGAGGACAGGACTTTGTGTCACGACTTTTGTGCGGAAAGTTTCTCCAGCACGTACACCAGCAGAAAGCCTACCAACATCAGCACCACGGCTTCGACGAGGTAGGAGTCGGGCAGAATGTTGGTCTCAATGGGCATACCGTGCGAGTTGTCGCTGATTTCCTTCCATGGCCATACTTTGTTGAGCGAACCGAGCATGAAGCCCGTCAGTGTGGCCAGTGTGATGTTGCGGAAATGGCGCAGGGCATAGGACAGCAGGTGCGAGAAACTGGTGATGCCGATAAAGGCTCCCGCGGCAAACAGAAGCAGAATGCCGAAATCCAATGTCTTGACCGCTTCCATGATGTAGAAATACTTGCCCAGCAGCACCAGGATGAAGCTGCCGGAAATGCCCGGCAATATCATGGCGCAGATGGCGATGGCTCCGCACAGGAAGATGAACAGGGGATGGGTGGATGTCTCGGCAGGCGTGGCGATAGTAATGTAGAAGGCTATGACCGCTCCTACGATGAAGGACAGGATGGTTTTCCAGTTCCATTCCTTGATGTCCTTTCCTACAAACCAGGTGGACGCCAAAACCAGACCGAAGAAAAAAGCCCATACCAGCACCGGATAATCCGTCAGCAACCAAGTGATGACCTTGGCCAGTGAAAAGATGCTGATGCCGATGCCAAGCAGCAGGGAGAACAAGAAGTTCCCGTTGACGCTCCGCCAGAACTGTGCCCAATGCCCTGTGAAAAACAGACGTGCGCTTTTGAGGTTGAAACTTTTGATGGTCTCTATCAGTTCATCGTAGATGCCTACGATAAATGCGATAGTACCGCCCGATACCCCTGGCACGACATCGGCTGCGCCCATGCCTATGCCTTTCAGGGTAATCAATGTGTAATCTTTTAGTTTTCTTTCCATAAGAAACATATATTTAAATCACCGGATTATAAGCCTCGCCGAATCCTTTTAAATATTCTTTCAATAACTGGATGCAGTCATTGGTGTCATAGTCCTGCAGCATCCGGTGTATCTCGTCCATGATGCTTTGCGGAAGAGGAGCTTGGCAAAGTTGGTTGTAATAATCGGCACGTTTGGTGTCTTTCAGCAAGAGGTAGGTGAGGGTCAGACGCTCGTTCAAATCCGGATAAGTAGGCTCCAACTCCTTGACTTTCAGAACCGCTTTCAGTGAATAGTCAAACAAACCGGCTTCCAACGCATAGTAAGAGATGGCCATCCAAGTGTCAGATCCGGGCATCACCTCCAAGGCCTTTTCCCAAGTGTAGATGCCTTGCTCCTTTTCCCCATTAGAAATATAGGCAAGTCCTTTCAGCAGATACGCTTCGAGGTTGTAGTAGGTCATCTCAAGAGCCTTGTCACAATATTGATGGATGAGCTTCGAGTTTTTTTCAATCCCCAGATGTTTCAGGCAGAGAGCGGCATCGGTATACACGGACGAGTTGAATCCCGGCAGGTGTTCCTTTTCGTCACATTGTATCACTTTGTCCAGGTGCTCGTAGGCTTCCATCCATTCGCATGCCTCCAGTTTGTTGATTCCCATCAGGATGTGCATGGACGAAGGTGACATGGAGTTGTACCGAATGGCTTTCTCGTAGTTCTCTTGGGCTTTCTCACTGTTCTTCAGCATGGAGTAAGCGTAACCTTTCAGCATGTAAGCGTCACCGAACTCATCGTCAGATACCAGCGAATAGTCGCAGGCTTCAATGGCTTTGTCATATTGCTTGAGCGAAAAATAACAGCGCCCCAGTCCATACCAATAAGTGGCCGCATAAGGATTGGAGTCTATCAGTTTGTTGAAGAAAGTAATGGCTTGTTTGAAGTCGGATGTAGCCAAGCAATAGTCGGCCATGACCGTACAATAGTCCAGGTCATCCGTGCTCCACCGCCAACATTCCAACCATTCGCCTGCTTTCTCCAGATAACCGGTCTCCATGTACATATACGCCACGTCGACGATATTGTTTTGGCTGTATTTGTATTCCAATGTTTCAAGCTCCAACTCAGCGTCGTTCGGACGGCCATACTCCATTAACATCCTGGCTCTCAGTATCGTTACTTCATCCCCTTCTTCCTCTATTTGGTCGAGGATTTCTTGGGCTCCTTCTCGGTCTGCTCTGTCCAGATGTTCATAGGCAGACTCTATCAGCAAGTCGGTATTGCCGGGATGCAGGCGCAAGGCATACTGTATGACATCTTCGGCTTTTGCATAGTCATTACGTCGAGAGTACCATTCGGCCAAGTCGGTAAAATCTTCTGCATCTAAATAGATGTGTCTGTTTTCGGCCTTGGCCGCTTCGTAGCTTTCGGCCATTTCTCTCATACGCCGTTCACCGGATGATTGCAGCTTCTTTTTTGTCATTAACGGTTGTTGTTAAATGAAGAATAAAGTAATTCTGTACGCTTACTTATTTATTAATCTTTCCCCAAGTATCCTTCAGCCCTACCGTACGGTTGAATACCATCTTGTCCGCGGTAGAGTCGGGGTCTACGTTGAAGTAGCCGATACGCTGGAATTGGAGATAAGTCAACGGCTTCATGCCAGCAGCGAATTTCTCGATGTAGCAGCAGGGCAACACCTTCAGCGAGTCGGGGTTGATGATTTCCTTCATGGCTGTCAGGGCGTCGCAGTTCTTGGCTTCACGGATGGCTGCCAATTCGTCGCGCGGGTTCTCCACTTTCCACAAGCGGTCGTACAGGCGTACTTCGGCTTTTAAGCAGTGTCCACAGCTTACCCAGTGGAGCGTTCCTTTCACCTTGCGGTTAGCTCCCGGCATACCGCTCTTCGATTCGGGGTCGTATTCGCAATAGACTTCTACGACTTCGCCCGCTTCGTTTTTCTTACAGCCCGTACACTTCACGATGTAGGCGTTCTTGAGGCGTACTTCCTGACCGGGGGTCATACGGAAATACTTCTTCGGTGCTACTTCCATAAAGTCTTCGCGCTCCATCCACAATTCGCGGCTGAACTCGATGGTGTGGCTTCCCTCTTCGGGACGTTCGGGGTTGTTGATGGCTTCCAGTTCTTCCACTTGTCCTTCGGGATAGTTGGTGATGACCAGTTTTACGGGATCCAATACAGCCGATACGCGGATGGCTCGTTCGTTCAGGTCCTCGCGTACGGCGCTTTCCAACAAGGCGAACTCGTTCAGTGCGTCATACGTGGTGTAGCCTATCTTGTCGATGAACTTATGGATGGATTCGGGTGAATAGCCACGGCGGCGGAAACCGCAAATGGTCGGCATACGGGGGTCATCCCAACCGTTGACTAAACCTTCCTTTACCAGCGTCAGCAGGTTGCGTTTGCTCATAAGGGTGTAGCTCAAGTTCAGTTTGTTGAACTCGTATTGGCGCGGGCGGTTGTCATCCAAGTCTTTTCCTTCTTTCAGCCAGTCGATGAAGAGGTTGTACAACGGGCGGTGAACCACAAACTCCAGTGTGCAGAGCGAGTGGGTGACACCCTCGAAGAAGTCGCTCTGTCCGTGAGCGAAATCATACATCGGGTAGGCTTTCCACTTGGTGCCTGTGCGGTGGTGCGGATGCTTCACTACGCGGTAAATGATGGGGTCGCGGAAGTGCATATTGGGGTTGGCCATATCTATCTTGGCACGCAACACCATGGCTCCTTCCTCTACTTCTCCGCTGTTCATTTTCTGAAAGAGTTCCAAGTTCTCCTCTATCGGGCGGTTCCGGTAGGGGCTTTCTACGCCGGGCTGGGTAGGTGTCCCTTTTTGGGCGGCAATTTCTTCCGAAGTCTGCTCGTCGATGTAGGCTTTGCCTTCTTTTATCAGCCGGATGGCGAAGTCCCACAGTTGCTGGAAATAATCGGACGCATAGTATTCATGCCCCCATTGGTAGCCCAGCCAGCGGATGTCTTCCTTAATGGCTTCTACGTACTCCACGTCTTCTTTGGTAGGGTTGGTGTCATCGAAGCGCAGGTTGCACACTCCGCCGTGTGCCGCCGCGATGCCAAAGTCCAGGCAGATGGCCTTGGCGTGTCCTATGTGCAGGTATCCGTTAGGTTCGGGCGGGAAACGGGTTTGTACTCTTCCTCCGTTCTTGCCTTCGCTCAAGTCGTTTTCTACAATCTGTTCAATGAAGTTCAGGCTTTTCTTTTCGCCAGTTTCTTCGTTCTTCAGTTCAGCCATATATTTTATGTATTAATTTAATGTGCTAATATGCTAATATGCCAATGTGCTAATGGGGCTGCGCTGTGTTTGCGCTGATGTGTTTTTACGCCGGATGGCATTGGCACATTGGCACATTAACACATTGACACATTGCGGGGCAACGCCCCGCTAAATTTTTTGCCGCAAAATTACTACTTTTGTGTGAGAACAGAAAATATTTGCGTAAGAGAGTGTATCTTTGCGCTTTCATTATAGCAGATACGGACATGCGAATATATGTATTCAATCCTGACGCAGACTTGGCTTTGGCCGATAACCGACCGACATACGTAGCTCCGGAGACGGTGCGGCAGATGTCGCGTGATTTGGCCTTGCTTCCCTTTTGGTATGCCGAAGAGGGGAGCGGGATACGTGTCGTTTCGCAGGATGAGGCCGCATTTGTGAAGCAGATGGACGAATGCTTTCGGCGAAACATAGTGCCCGTTTCCTCGAAAGAAATACACCGGCTTGGCAAAATAAAGTGGATGCCTTGGGGATGGACACCGGCTTTGCGTCGTAGTTTGATGGAAGAAGGCATAGACGAGGCATGCCTTCCCCCTGAGGAGGCTTTGGCCGAATGGCGGAAGTTGGCTTCGCGTGAACAAGTGTCTGCTTGGCTGGATGAACTGGGAGAGACGGGGAATATGCGGGCAGAGAGTGTGAACCTGAAGGACTTGCCGGCTTGCCGGACTTATGCGGAGGAACATCCTGCGGTGGTGTTCAAAGCTCCTTGGTCGGGTAGCGGAAAGGGCTTGCGCTGGTGTCGGGGGAATTTTACGCCGGATGTAGAGGGCTGGTGTGCCCGTCTGTTACGTAAGCACGGATTGGTGACGGCCGCTCCAGTGTACGACAAGGTAGAAGATTTTGCTTTGGAGTTTTATGCCGATGGGCAAGGCAACAGCCGTTTTGAGGGTTATTCCCTCTTTGCCACCACTTCCGGAGGAGCCTATGCGGGCAATTTGTTGCTGTCCGATGAGGAGGTGGAGCGTCGTGTAGAAGCGTATGGATTGGGCGAAGCGTTGCGTCGGGTTCGTGCCCGGATACTTGAAATAGCGGCAAAGTACACGGGAAGTTATCAAGGCTATTGGGGCATTGATATGATGGTGTGCCGGGATTCGGATGCGAAGCACTATGGGCTACATCCCTGCGTGGAGGTGAACTTACGGATGAATATGGGAGTAGTGGCGCACAAGTTGTACAGCCGTTTGCTCTTGCCGGGAAGCATAGGGCGACTGGTGATAGACTACCTGCCTGCACCCGGTGCCATGTACGCGCGTCATAGGGAGGATAGGGAGCACCATCCGTTGCGTATGGAACAGGGACGGGTGGGGGAAGGCTACTTGGCTCTTACTCCTGTCACTCGGCAGAGCCACTATCGGGCGGCATTGTATGTTTTTACGGGAAAATAAAAAAGAGGGTGTATCAAAATCATTTTGATACACCCTCTCGAATCAGGTTGGTATTAATTGCGGAAAGCCAATCCGTCACCGTTGGCATTGACATCTACCACAATCGGTGCTTCCCGATTAACTTCTTGTCCCAGGAGTTTCTTGGACAAGTCGTTCAGCATATAGTGCTGGATGGCACGCTTTACAGGACGGGCACCGAACTCGGGATCGTAACCTACACGGGCCAAGAAGTCAATGGCGGCATTGGTCAGGTTCAGCGTGACACCATTCTCTGCCAACATCTTCTGTACGTTACTGATTTGCAGGTTGACAATCTGCTTGATTTCCTTTTCACCCAGCGGCAAGAACATGATGGTCTCGTCAATACGGTTCAGGAACTCCGGACGGATGGACTTCTTCAGCATATTCATCACTTCCGCTTTGGTCTCCTCGATGACGCTTGCCTTATTGGCTTCGTTCAACTTCTCCATCTGGCTTTGGATGTAGGAGCTTCCCATATTGCTGGTCATAATGATGATGGTGTTCTTGAAGTTCACCGTACGTCCCTTGTTGTCGGTCAGACGTCCGTCGTCCAATACCTGCAACAAGATGTTGAATACATCGGGATGCGCCTTCTCTATCTCGTCGAACAAGACGACCGAGTAGGGTTTGCGGCGTACGGCTTCGGTCAGTTGACCACCTTCATCGTAACCTACGTATCCGGGAGGCGCTCCTATCAGACGCGACACGGTGTGCTTCTCTTGATACTCGCTCATATCGATACGCGTCATCATCGTCTCGTCATCGAACAGGAATTCCGCCAATGCCTTGGCCAATTCCGTCTTACCGACCCCCGTCGTACCTAGGAAGAGGAATGAACCGATAGGACGCTTGGGGTCTTGCAAGCCTGCACGGCTCCGCCGTACGGCATCGGCTACGGCTGTAATGGCTTCATCCTGCCCAATGACACGCTTATGAAGTTCATCCTCCAAGTGAAGGAGTTTCTCACGTTCGCTCTGCAACATCTTGCTGACCGGTATCCCCGTCCAACGCGATACTACATCGGCTATGTCCTCGGCGTCCACTTCCTCCTTTATCATGGCCTTGTCGCCTTGTAACTGATGAAGCTTTTGCTGTGTTTCCTCGATTTCCTTGTTCAAGGCCTGTAGCTTGCCATAACGTATCTCGGCTACCTTGCCATAGTCGCCTTCGCGTTCGGCTTTGTCCGCCTCAAACTTCAGATTTTCTATCTCCACTTTGTTCTGCTGTATTTTGTTCACCAGCGTTTTCTCGCTCTGCCATTTGGCTTTGTACGAGCTTTCCTGTTCCTTCAGTTCGGCCAGTTCCTTGCCAATTTGCTCCAGTTTGGCTTGGTCGTCCTCCCGCTTGATGGCTTCGCGCTCAATTTCCAGTTGTTTGATTTTACGCGAAATCTCATCCAGCTCTTCCGGCACGGAGTCAATCTCCATACGGAGCTTGGCGGCAGCTTCGTCCATCAAGTCGATGGCCTTGTCGGGCAGGAAACGGTCGGTGATATACCGGTTGCTCAGCTCTACGGCGGCAATGATGGCATCGTCTTTGATACGTACATGGTGATGATTTTCGTAACGCTCCTTCAATCCACGCAGGATAGAAATAGTGCTCAGCGTGTCTGGCTCGTTCACCATAACTATTTGGAAACGGCGTTCCAAGGCTTTGTCCTTTTCGAAATACTTCTGATATTCGTCCAAGGTCGTGGCACCGATGCTGCGCAACTCGCCACGTGCCAAAGCCGGTTTCAAGATGTTGGCGGCATCCATGGCGCCTTCGCCCTTGCCGGCACCTACCAGCGTATGGATTTCATCGATGAAGAGGATGATGTTGCCTTCCGACTTCTTCACCTCGTTGATGACCGCCTTCAGACGTTCCTCAAACTCGCCCTTGTATTTGGCACCTGCTACCAGCGCACCCATATCCAACGAATACACTTGTTTGTTTTTCAGGTTTTCGGGCACGTCTCCGCGAAGGATACGATGTGCCAATCCTTCGACGATGGCCGTCTTACCTGTACCCGGCTCACCTATCAGGATAGGGTTGTTCTTCGTCCGTCGGCTCAATATCTGGAGCACCCGACGTATTTCCTCGTCACGACCGATGACCGGATCCAACTTACCGCTACGGGCAGCCTCATTCAGGTTGATGGCGTATTTCTCCAACGCCTGGTAGTTGTCTTCGCTTGATTGGGATGTCACTTTCGAGCCTTGGCGCAACTCCTGGATGGCGGCACGAAGTTCTTTCTCCGTCATGCCCGCGTCTTTCAGGATGTTGCCTGCCGTACTCTTCACGGTAAGCAATGCCAAGAGCACAGGTTCCAATGAAACGAACTCATCGCCCAACTCCTTGGAGTAGTTGACGGCTTTCTGCAACACTTCGTTTGCCTCGCGGCTCAGGTAGGGCTCGCCTCCCGATACCTTAGGCAACGACTCTATCTGCTTGTCGAGCACAAGCGATACTTGCTGGGCGTTCATGCCCAACTTCTGGAAGATGAAGTTGGTGACGTTTTCGCCCACCTTCATCACTCCGGCCAGCAAGTGTACGGGCTCAATGGTCTGCTGTCCCTTGGCTTGCACCAGGTTCACGGCCTCTTGTACCGCCTCTTGCGCTTTGATGGTAAAGTTGTTAAAGTTCATATCTCAGTTCTCCTTTCTTATTTCAGTTTTTGATGAATTACGCTTTACTCGTTGCAAAAGACTTGCCGTAGGCATAAATCGGTCAAAATGACTGATTATCAGTGTTGTTGAATGACATTTTGACAGACACTGCGAAGAATTGTCCGACTATGAAGTAGAAATATAGGAATAAGGAGACCTGTCAAGAAGGAAGAAGAAACAAAAAGAGGTGTACCCTTTTTGTCGGATACACCTCTTTCCTTCTACTGTTATCTCGTGGGAGAGATTATTTCTTGAAATAACGGTTGTATAAACCTTCGAAACCTTTGCCGTGGCGAGCTTCGTCCTTAGCCATTTCATGAACGGTGTCGTGGATGGCATCCAAGTTCAACGCTTTGGCGCGGGTAGCGATACGCTTCTTGTCTTCGCATGCACCGCTTTCAGCATTCATACGCTTTTCCAAGTTGGTCTTGGTGTCCCATACGCAGTCGCCCAACAGTTCGGCAAACTTGGCGGCGTGTTCAGCTTCTTCCCATGCGTAACGCTTGAAAGCGTCAGCTACTTCGGGATAGCCTTCACGGTCGGCCTGACGGCTCATGGCCAAATACATACCTACTTCCGTGCACTCGCCCATAAAGTGGTTGTTCAGGTCCTTAATCATTTCTTCATCGCAACCTTTGGCTACGCCGATGACATGTTCGTCAGCGAAAGTCAACGCACCGCCTTCTTCGCTTTCAACAACTTCTACAAACTTGCTTGCGGGGGCCTTGCACAAAGGGCATTTCTCGGGAGCGGCATCACCTTCGTGGATGTAACCGCATACTGTACATCTGAATTTTTTCATTTTACTCAAATTTTTAATGAATGAATTAGTCTTTTTATTATCTCTATTATGATTATTGCTCTTTGTTTTGAGCTTCTTCATTTTTACAATCCTTGCAGACGCCTTTGTAGTAGAAGTGGATTTCCTGCACGTCGTGGCCGTTCATCTCCCACGTCTCTACTTCTTTCCTGCTTTCACCGTGGGGCAAGTCGAATATCTTGCCGCACCGTTTGCACAAGAAATGCGCGTGTGGCGTCGTATCCGCATCATAACAAGTGTTGCGCTCATCAATGGTCAACGTCTGTATGGCTCCATACTCACTCAGCAGTTTCAGTGTGTTGTACACGGTCGTTTTCGATAGCGTGGGCATTTCTGGAGACAAAGACGTGTATATCTCGTCTACCGTAGGATGTGTAAGGTGTTCCATCAAATACCGCATAATAGACATCCTTTGTACTGACGGTTTAATATGGTGGCTTTGCAATCTTCCTATAACATCCATAGTCTTTAATTATACAAACTTGTAATGATTACATTTTTATTTCAATGGCAAAGTTAAGAACTTATTTTGAACTACCAAAGGTTTTTTGAAGAAAAATGTTGCCGTGTAGATAATTTGACTTATTTTTGTGGCTGTTAAATTTTGGCTTTATGAATTACGGATATGTAAAAGTGGCGGCGGCTGTGCCCCGGGTTCGCATTGCGGACAGTAAGTTTAATGCCGGACAAATAGAGAAAGAGATTATTATAGCCGACGGCAAAGGCGTGCAGATTATCGTATTCCCGGAATTGTGTCTCACGGGTTACACGTGTGGTGACTTGTTCTCTCAGCAGTATTTGTTGGAGGAAGCGGAGATGGGATTGGTACAGGTGCTCAATACCACCCGTCAGTTGGACATCATCTCCATCGTGGGGATGCCGATACCTTTGAACGGGGGCTTGCTGAACGCGGCGGTCGTTATCCAGAAAGGCAAAGTATTGGGAGTGGTTCCGAAGACTTATTTGCCCAATTATAAAGAGTTTTATGAGATGCGCTGGTTTACCTCCGGTGAGGGATTGGCGGCTTCTACGGTGCGCTTGTGCGGGCAAGTAGTCCCTATGGGATGTAATTTGCTGTTCGACACTTCGGACACGACCTTTGGCATCGAAATTTGTGAGGACGTTTGGGCGGCTGTCCCTCCCAGTTCGTCATTGGCGCTCCAAGGGGCGGAGATTATCTTTAACCTGTCTGCCGACGATGAAGGCATAGGCAAGCATGCTTACCTCCGTTCGTTGCTCAGCCAGCAGTCGGCGCGTTGCTTGGCCGGTTATGTGTTCAGCTCGTGCGGTTTCGGCGAATCTACCACGGACGTGGTCTTTGGCGGCAATGGACTTATTTATGAGAACGGCACGTTATTGGCCGCCAGCAAGCGGTTCTCGTTGGAAGAGCAGGTCGTGATTAGCGAGATAGACGTGGAGTATTTGCGTGCCGAGCGTCGTGTCAATACCACGTTTGAGGCGTGCCGGAAAAATGCGGTGAAGGCCGATGCCGTCCATATACCGACAGAGTTCGTGAATCCCAAGGAGTTGAATCTGACCCGCACTTACGAGGCTCATCCTTTTGTGCCACAGGGTCCCAGCTTAGACGAGCGTTGCGAAGAAATATTCTCCATCCAGACCTCCGGATTGGCCCAGCGTTTGGTACATACGCATGCGCAAAGTGCCGTTGTGGGCATATCGGGCGGGCTTGATTCTACGTTGGCTTTGTTGGTGTGCGTCAGGACTTTCGACAAACTGGGGCTGTCACGCAAAGGTATCATCGGAGTAACGATGCCGGGATTTGGCACGACCGACCGTACGCATGACAATGCGGTAAACCTGATGCAAAGTTTGGGCGTAACAGTGCGCGAGGTCAGCATCAAGGATGCTTGCATCCAGCATTTTAAAGATATTGACCACGACATACTGACGCACGATGTGGTCTATGAAAACTCGCAAGCCCGTGAGCGAACCCAGGTATTGATGGACATCGCCAATCAGACCAATGGCCTCGTGGTGGGCACGGGCGACCTTTCCGAATTGGCTTTAGGTTGGGCTACGTACAACGGCGACCATATGTCTATGTATGGCGTCAATGCGGGAGTGCCCAAGACATTGGTGAAATATTTGGTAAAGTGGGTTGCCGGCCAGGATATGGACGTCGCTTCACGGATGACGTTGCTCGACATTGTGGATACCCCCATCAGTCCCGAACTGATACCTGCCGACGAACAAGGCAAGATTGGTCAGATAACGGAGGATTTGGTAGGTCCTTATGAGTTGCACGATTTCTTCCTCTATTATTTCCTGCGGTGTGGTTTCCGTCCTGCCAAGATATACTATTTGGCGGTACGAACTTTCAAGGGCACATACACCGAGGAGATCGTCAAGAAGTGGCTTCAGACGTTCTTCCGCCGTTTCTTCAACCAGCAGTTCAAGCGTTCCTGCTTGCCCGATGGACCCAAGGTGGGCAGTGTCTCGCTCAGTCCGCGGGGTGATTGGCGTATGCCCAGCGATGCTTCGTGCGATGCGTGGTTGAGGGATATTGAGAATTTATAAAGGAGACCTATTCCCGTAATACCGTTGGTAAATTTCTTGGTACGTTTCGCTCTGTTTGAAACGTTCGAACCAGGTGTTCAGGCTGTCCAAGAGGATGGGTGAATGCTTCCCCACTGCCCAGGAGTAGAATTGGGTGAAGCTGATGTCGGTAGAGATGTCTATTTGCGGCATGCTGTCGGCTGCCGCACGGGCTATTCCTTCCTCGCATACGGCATAGTCTATGTCGCCGTGTGCCACCATAGCAATCAGTTGTTCCGGTCCGTATTTCTCTACTTCGTTGATGTAAATGGTGTCGGCTATTTCGTCTCCCAAATTGCGGATGCGCAGAATGGCGGGAGAGCCTTTTACTACATGTAAGGTACGTTTGGCCAATGCCAGATGGCTTTTAATGAACAAAGAGTCATCGGGCGAGGTGGCCTTGCGCTGTACCAGCACTTCTTTTTTTAGTACGATGGGGATGGTGAGCAACAGCGTGTCTTTGAAAGGGCTGACCGCGGGAATCTCGTTCGCTATGACATCGAACGCTCCTTCGGAAAGGTCTCTCAGGCGTTTGTAGAAACTCATTTCGGGCATGATGTCCACTCGCAACCCGTGGTCGCGGGCAAAAGCCTGAATCAGTTCGTAATCGAATCCGGCCAGCGTGTCTCCATTTACAAACATACTGATGGAATTGTATTCCAATGCCGCTCGCAGTACACCTTTGGCGGCTATGTCGTCATAATCGTATAGAGGAAATGTGGGCTGAGGTGCCCGATTTTTGCGAGGGGCAAGGAAGATGAACAAGGCTATCGCCAACAGGGCTATCCCCGCATAGAGTCCTCGTTGGATGTGTTTTTTGTCTGGTATCATGTCCTATATATATAATATGGTGTAAAGCGGTGTGTGTCGGATGTCAATCGTAGAAGTTCCACGAGACCCCAAGTTTCAGCAAGCGTGAGTTGAGGGGATGGTGGGGCACAAGGAACGCGTTACGGTTGCCCATGCCTGAATTGACGTGGTACATCATGACAAAGATGCGGGTACGCTTCAAGTGCAGGTTGGCATAGACGTTGACTATCGGGTAACCGCCCAGTTCCACCCGGTTCTCCTCCGGCTGCAGTTGGAACTGCTGGAGGGCGGGCTGATAGGCGGGCGCATAGTATTTGGTAAAGTAACGCACGTCGGCTCCCAATTGCACGGTCAGTACTTTCTTGAACAGTTTTCCCAATATATATAAATTATGGTATAGGGAGAGATCCGGTAAGGGTAATACCGACTCGTTGCTCGACTTCTGCCAAACCACTTCGTTGTCCAAATGCAGGATGCCCAGCTTGAAGTCTTGCCTCAACATGGCGGACAACACCTGTACGCTGCCGCCGTGCTGTTGGGGCAGGCCGTGGCTGTTGAAGTACGTGTAGTTCTTGATGTTCTCCATACCCGCCTTCAGGTTGGTGCGCCAACGGTCGATGTTCAGTTCGCCTTCTACCCGTGTACGAAACTCTTTGCTCATGTCGTCGTCCCACGAATAGTGGTTGGAATGATAGTGGCGCATATAGAACGAAGGCAACGTGTTGCTTACATAACCGCGTGCGAAGAAGTTCACCGTATCTTTGCCCAAGCGGAAGTTCAAGTCCAAATCACCGTTTACACGGAACTGCCCGGCGGCCTTACCTGCCAGTCCCACTTCTCCGTTTACCCGATAATGCAGCAGTGTTCCCTGTCGTTTGGCCAGTTCTCCCCCCACGTACAATTCATGCTCCGTGTAGTGTAGGGCAGGGCGTTGGGCCAGTGTCGTGTCCACATTCATCAATGTATATTTGCTCATCTTGTGGGTAGCGTAAGCCGTCAGTCCCGCCTTGGCATACTTGTTGAAGCCCTCCAGCAAGGCGATGCCTACGGTATTCTTGATGCTGATGGCCACGGTGCTGTCCAGGCTGGAGCCTTCTTGTAAATACGTGTTTTCGTAGAGCGAGCCTTCGCCGGTCGGTTCTGCACCCGAACGGAAAGTACGTCTGGAGCGTTCTATCTTGAACGTGTGGATGAGGCTCGTCACCGGCACATATTCCTCCGTCACAATGGTGTCCATAGGGACGGTAGCGGTACTGTCGTTTTTCATCGCAAGGTTGGTGCTTCCCCCTTCTCTTTCTTCCAGTTTGACGGTTTCGCGGGTAAAGCCCATCCGGTAGCGGTGGGTTAGGTAGACATAGAAGTCGTGATTACGGTTCGATGTTTGGTCCAGATTGACGGGAATGCTGTTCGCGTCAAAAGTATGTCCGTCTTGTGCCATATTCTCCGGACGGGTGATGTATTGGTCGTCCGTGATACCGCCGTTCTCGTTCATCTTCAGATAGAAGTTGTTGTACATAGCCTGCATTTGGTATTTCTCGCCGATGTAGCTGGCAAAGAGGCCTGCGTTGAAATGGGAAATGGATTGGTTTTGGTAGTATCCTCGTCCGTACAGGTAATCGATGTTGAAGCCGAAAGCCAGCCGCTTGTTGGCATTGACGGAGAAGTAAGACTTAAATCGCTCTTCGCCATTCAGTTTGTTGCCGGCCTTGTAGTATGTCAGGTTGGTGTAAGGCACGTTGCTGTTGGTAAACTTAAAGTCGCCGGGCGTGAAATAGAAGCTCGACAAAGGTTCAAGAAACAGCGTATGGGCTTTGCTGTTCCGTTCGAAGAACACGCGCGACTGGCGTGGCGCTCCCAAGTTTCCCGTGTAGTTATAATGTCCGTACATACCCTCCACGAGGTTCGTATTCTGGAAGTTCAGGTTAGCCGTGTCGGCTGGAATGATGGTACGTTCGCCCAGCAGCTCATCCAATTGCCACATATAAAGCTTGGGCGGAATACTCTCTATCTCCACGTCAGTAGAATCCTGTAGGTTGTCCGGTTGCGTGGACGGGTCTATCTGATTGCCGTACTGGTCGCGCAGCGTCGTCATTTGGTTGACCTGTGCCTGTACGCTCACCCAACTTGCCACTAATAAGAATATATATGTAAGTAGAATCCGTTTCATAATCAGCGGACAAAGATAATGCAAAAAAATGAGATACAGAGCAAATCCGTAGTTAAATGAAGAATGATTGGGGCGAAGCCCTTCAAGGAGTTTAATGCTTCTTGTCCTCACTTTGCGCGTCGGAGCGTAATCACCGTAATCTCCGGCCAAGCACCGAAACGGAAGGGGAGGCCTACGTAACCGATGCCTACGTTGACATAAAGGGCACGGGTGCCTTCGTAGTAGAACCCTGACCATTCGGGGTATTTCAATGAAGCGAGTGAACGGCCGAAGAGACTCATCTGCATAGCGTGTGTGTGGCCGGAAAGCATAAGGTCGATGTCCGACTCGGGCAATACTTGGCGGCGCCAATGCGTGGGATTGTGGCTCAACAGGATGCTGAACATTCCTTGCGTGCCTTGGGTGGCACGGGGCAGGTCGGCGTGTTGGGAGAAAGGAGGCTCTCCATCATTTTCCACACCGATGAGGGCGATGCTGTCTCCTTGATGATATAATAGAGTGTGGTCGTTGTTCAGCATACGCCAATCCATACCCTGTTGCAGGTCTTTGAGGCGTTGCAGGTTGTCGGCTTCTTCTTGGGCGTTGGCCCAGCGGTAGTAGGTACCATAGTCGTGGTTGCCCAAGATGGAGTACACCCCATCGGGCGCGTGGAGGCGGG
>CALUIQ010000018.1 GCA_944320735.1 uncultured Bacteroides sp.
TGCGGCATTCCTGCCGCACAACCCTTAGTCCATTAACCAAACCGGAAACGCAATGAATCTGCTTACAAACCTGAAACGCTACTTTTGGGGAGCGGACACCCCAACGAGAAACGAAAAGCCCGCACAAAGCCAAACATCTTACCACCAGCTCTTGCTCAGCCTGCAACAGGCGTGCGCCCATATGCCGGAGGGGGAAGCCTTCATCACGTTGGACAAAGGCGAGTTCAGCGTTCGTATGACGTGGAACCCCGAACACAACAAGGGGCAAGAACCCTTGATGTTCAGCCTGAACGCCAATGGGGAAGTCATCCAATGGACGGAAGAGAAGCCGGACGGGGTGGTTGACCCGCGTGTAAGGGTCTTGCCAATGTCCCGCCAAGACAAGGACTCCGCAAAAGAAAAGGCCTGCCAAGGTGAAGCAAAGCCGTCGAAGCAGCAACAGATGATGCAAAACTTGGTGCGCTACTTGAAATTAAACTATGTCTTTCGCTACAACAAACTGACGGACAGGGCGGAATGCGCCAAGCTGAACCCCGATGCCGTGGACGACGGACACCACCTTATATATACGCCCGTGGATACCCGCACGCTGAACAGCATCGCCTTGAATGCCATTGGCGAAGGCATCGAGTGCTGGGACAGGGACGTGAAACGCTACATCGAGTCTGAGAACGTGCCCGCCTACCATCCGTTCACTTTATACTTTGAGCACCTGCCCCAATGGGACGGGAAAGACCGGGTAACCGAACTTGCCCGGCGTATCTCCGAGCAACCTTTGTGGATAAGCGGCTTCCACCGCTGGATGTTGGGCAACACCGCCCAATGGATGAACTGTGGAGCGGAGAACCAACGCCCCAACAGCGTAGCTCCTATCCTCATCAGCACGAAGCAGGGTTTGGGCAAGTCCACTTTCTGCCGGATGCTGCTCCCCAAGCCCTTGCAGGACTACTTTACGGAGAGTTTCGACTTGACCAACGCAAGCGGGGCAGAAAATAAGCTCGCCTCCTACGGCCTAATCAACTTGGACGAGTTCGACCGCTTGCCCGCCACGAGGATGCCCCAACTGAAAAACCTGATGCAGATGGAGAGCCTGCGCATCCGCCGTGCCTACAAGCGCAACGCCGAACCGCTGCCAAGAATCGCTTCCTTCATCGGCACGAGCAACCGCACGGACTTGCTGACCGACCTGAGCGGAAGCCGCCGGTTCATCTGCGTGGAGGTGACGAAGCCGATAGACTGCGCCACGCCCATTGAATACGACCAGCTTTATGCCCAGTTGAAGCACGAGTTGGAGCAAGGCGAACGTTCTTGGTTCAGCAAGGAAGAGGAAGCCGCTATCCAAGAAAACAACCGGGCTTTCTACCGTGTCACCCCCGCCGAGGAGTTGATAAGCAGTTATTTCCGCTTTGTCGAAGCGGGTGAGGAAGGCGCACGGCTGATGTCCGCTGCGGACATCTACGCCACGTTGAGGCGGAGGAATCCGGCGGCGTTGCGGGATTGTTCGTGCACGGCGTTCAGCCGCTTGTTGGCGCAGGTGGGTAGGAGAGTGCATACAAGGTATGGCAACGGGTATTGGGTGACACAGGTTTAAATGTGTAATTAAATGATAATTTGTCGGGCTTTGAGTTGACTGACTGATTTTTCAGCCGCAGATGACGCAGTTTCTATATTTTTAGAAAAACAATATCTGTTATGTCGAGCTTGTCGAGACATCTCACATAATGCTGAGTATGCGCTACGTGAGACCTCTCGACTATGGGGGACAGGGCGAAACCCTTTTATACTCTGTGTCTCCGTGTCTCTGCGCTCGAGGGATGAGTTATGAAATCTCCGGCAGGCTGTTGCCGTTTATCTTGCGGTAGAGGTCGAGGGCGAAGACGTCCGTCATGCCCGATATGTAGTCCAGCACCGCCTGTAGGCGTTCGCCCAAGTGGGGCGACCGGATGTTGTATTGGCTCGACACACGGCCTATCAGTAGGCGCGAATAAGCCTTCTCCGGCGAACAGACGGCATCCGTCATCAGCTCCAGCAGGGTGCCGATGATGCGGAAACCCGCCAACTCGATGTCCAACACGTCGCGCGAGCAATAGATCCTCTCCATCGACACCTCGGCGCAATGCTGATAGGCCGCGGCGGGCAGGGGGCTGATGTGCCGGATGAGCGGCCCTTCGAACTCGCCCTTGAGCAACGCTTCTTCGTTTTCCAGGAAGACCCGCGTGCATTCGCTCGTCAATAATCCGATGACGCACGAACGCAGGTAGGCCACCTGCTCGTTGACGTCCGTCACCCGCCGCATCGTCTCCTGCATGTGCGCCCGGCGTTCCTCGCCGAAGTAGCCAAGGAACAGTTCGCGCGTCTCGTCCGTAGTCAATATCTTCAGCTTGTGCGCGTCCTCGATGTCCATGATCTGATAGCAGATGTCGTCCGCCGCCTCCACGAGGTAGACCAACGGATGACGCACGTAGCGCAGGGGGGCGTCGCTCAGCTTCCGCATACCCAACTCCTCGGCGATGCGCCGGAAGGATGCCTCTTCGCTGGTGAAGAACCCGAACTTCGACTTCCTGCCCGCCAGACTCGATGCGAAGGGATACTTCACGATGCTGGCCAAGGTGGAGTAGGTCAGCACGAAGCCGCCCGGCCGCCGCCCTTCGAACTGATGCGTCAAGAGGCGGAAGGCGTTGGCGTTGCCCTCGAAGTGGGTGAAGTCCTCCCAAAGTCCCGCGGAGAGGTCGTCATTGTCCCGCAAGGACAGCCCCTTTCCTTCGGAGAAGAACGTGGAGATGGCCCGCTCGCCCGAATGTCCGAAAGGCGGGTTGCCCAAGTCGTGCGCCAGGCAGGCGGCAGACACGATGGCGCCAATCTCCGGCAGGTAAGTCTCCGCCAGCTCCGGACGGCGTGCCAAGATGCCCCTCGCCACGTCGTTGCCCAACGAACGCCCCACGCACGACACCTCCAGGCTGTGCGTCAGTCGGTTGTGTACGAAGACGCTTCCCGGCAGGGGAAACACTTGCGTCTTGTTTTGCAGGCGCCGGAAAGGCGCGGAGAAGATAAGCCGATCGTAGTCGCGCTGAAACTCAGAGCGATTCTCGTGCCGTTCGCGGTGAAACTCTTCCAACCCGAAACGTTTGGCGGAGAGCAGGGTATTCCAGTTCATCATATTTTCAATGTGTTAATGTGCCAATGTGCTAATGTGGCAATGTGCCAATATACAGCGGTATAATTGCTTTATGTTTTACGCCGCAGGGCATTAGCACATTGGCACATTAGCACATTAACGCATTTATATTACTATTATTTAACTGCAAATGTATGACTATTTGGGGCAAAATCCGTACTTTCGCCCGTTAAAAAAGAAGAGAAGATGCTGAACGTACAAATCATCAACCGCTCCCGGCACGCGCTTCCGGCTTACGCCACGGAGCTTTCCGCGGGTATGGACCTGCGCGCCAACCTGTCCGAACCTGTGACATTGGCTCCCCTGCAACGTTGTCTGATTCCTACGGGACTCTATATCGCCCTACCTGCGGGCTACGAGGCTCAGGTGCGTCCGCGCAGCGGGCTTGCCTTGAAGAAGGGCGTCACGGTGCTGAACTCACCCGGGACGATAGACGCCGACTACCGGGGAGAAATCTGTGTGATACTCATCAACTTGTCTGCCGAACCGTTTGTCATCGAAGACGGCGAGCGCATTGCCCAGATGGTTATCGCCCGCCACGAGCAAGCCGTCTGGCAGGAAGTGGAAGTGCTGGACGAGACAGAGCGGGGCGCGGGTGGCTTCGGCCACACGGGCGTATGATTAAAATAGATAGAAGAATGAAACCAAGAAACATAAGACATCTGTCGGCCTGCTTGTGGGGCATCGTGCTCATCGGCCTGCTTGCGGCCTGCGGTTCGGTGCGCCGAAGCACGCCTGCCACGGCTACGCTCCAAGAGGATAGGGGCATTGTGCGCGACACCCTGTCACCCGAGCAACAGCGCAAGTACGACTATTTCTACTTGGAAGCTATGCGGATGAAGATGCAGCGCAAGTACGACGCCGCCTTCGACCTCCTGCAACATTGCCTCCGCATCAGCCCCCACGCCTCGTCCGCCCTCTACGAAGTGGCGCAATACTACGTCGCCTTGAAGCAACCGGAGCGGGGCGAAGCCCTCTTGGAGCAAGCCGTACGCTATGCGCCGGACAACTATTGGTATGCCCAAGGCTTGGTCAACCTCTACCTGCAACAACAGGAGCCGGACAAGGCCATCGCCTTGCTGGAGGACATGACCGTGCGCTTCCCCGACAAACTGGATCCGCTGTATAGCCTGCTCGACCTCTACAACCGTCAGGAGAAGTACGACAAGGTATTGGCCCTGCTCAACCGGCTGGAGACGAAGATGGGCAAAAGTGAGCAAATCAGCATGGAGAAGTTTCGCATCTACGTCCAGCAGCAAGACAAACCCAATGCCTTCAAGGAGATAGAAAGCCTGGCGGCGGAATATCCCAAAGACACCCGTTACCAGGTGGTGCTGGGCGATGTCTATCTGGACAATGGGAAGAAGGAAGAAGCCTATAACCTCTACCGGAAAGTACTGGACACGGAACCGGACAATGCCTTGGCTCTCTACTCCCTGGCCAACTATTACGAACAGACGGGTCAGACGGCACTCTACGAACAACAACTCGACACGCTCCTGCTGAACAAGAAGGTGGAGCCGGATGTCAAGCTGGACGTCATGCGCCGGCTCATCGTGCAAAACGAGCAAGCCGACAAGGACAGCACGCAGGTCATCGCGTTGTTCGACCGCATCTTGGAGCAGGACACCGACGACCCCAACATGCCGATGCTCTACGCCCAATACCTCTTGTCGAAAGGCATGAATGCGCAGGCCATGCCGGTAATGGAGCGCATCCTTCAGATAGACCCCACGAACACCGCCGCACGTATGACTCTGCTTGGCGAAGCGGCCCGCAAGGAAGATTATGAGGACATCATTCGCCTGTGCGAGGCCGGCACTGAGTCCAACCCCGACATGCTGGAGTTTTACTTCTACTTGGCCATCGCCTACAACCAAGCCGAGCGGACGGACGAAGTCATCGAGACTTGTCGCAAAGCTTTGACGCACCTCACGCCGAACAGCAAGAAAGAAGTGGTGTCCGACTTCTATGCCGTTATGGGCGACGCCTATCACTTGAAAGCGATGGACGAAGCAGCCTACCAAGCCTACGACTCCGCTTTGGTGTACAACCCCAACAACATCGGTGCCTTGAACAACTATGCCTACTACCTCTCTTTGGAGCGCAAGAACTTGGACAAGGCCGAGGAAATGAGCTACAAGACGGTGAAGGCCGAACCCCAAAACGCGACCTATCTGGATACCTATGCCTGGATTCTCTTCGAGAAAGGCAACTACGTGCAAGCCCGACTCTACATCGACCAGGCTATGAAGAGCGAAGAGGAGAAAAGCGCCGAAGTGGTGGAGCACTGCGGGGACATTTATTATATGGTGGGCGAAGTGGAGCAGGCGGTGGACTATTGGAAGCAGGCCCTCGAACTGGGAAGCGACTCCAAGACTTTGAAGCAAAAGATAGAACAACGCAAATACATCCGCGAACCGGATAAATAACAAAGCAAGATGAATAGGAATGCAATAAACTGGCAAGCGCAACATTGGGGGCTATGGCTCCTCGTACTGGTATGCCTGGTGGGGTGTCGCACTTCCCGCCAGACGGAATCCGTCATCAATAAAGACACGGGCTGCCTTTCGTCCAAGGTGACACTGACCGTTCCGACTTCCAAAGAAGCCATCTTGACGGTGGACGGCACTTTGAAGCTCAAAGCGGGCGAACGGGTGCAAGTCTCTTTCCTGATGCCTATCCTCCGCACCGAGGTGGCACGCATCGACCTGACTCCTGATGGAGTCTTGTTGGTAGACCGCATGGGACGCCGCTATGTGCAGGCTTCGCGCGAGGAACTGAAGGGTATGCTGCCCAAGAAAGCCACCTTTGCCCGATTGGAGAAACTGCTCTACGCAGCCGCCCGCCCAGGTGCCAAGAACTATTTGACGGGCACCGATTTGGGCATTCCCTCCTTGGAGAAAGGGAAAATAGAATTGACCAACTTCTCGTCCAAACCTTTCAACCTGACCCCCACGCAACTCTCTTCCCGATACAAGCGGGTGGAATTGGAAGAGCTGGTCGGCCTGTTGCTTTCTTTAATGAACACCTGATTTATGCGTCGCGTCCTCGTTCTTCTCCTCGGCCTGTTTGTCTCCGTTTCCTTGGCGGCTCAATCCAACAAGCTCATCAAGGAATTGGAGGGGAAGCGTGGTGCCTTGCAAAAGCAGATTGCCGAATCAGAGTCCTTGCTGCAAACTACGCAGAAGAATGTAGGCAGCCAACTGAAAGGCTTGGCGGCACTGACCGGGCAGATAGAAGAACGTAAGCGTTACATCGTAATGATGAACAACGATGTGGCACTCATCGAAACGGAACTCACCTCCCTGCAACGGCAATTGGGCGATTTGCAAAAGGAATTGGGGCAAGTGAAGGAAAGTTATGCCACCTCTGTCCGCTACCTCTATCGCAACCGAACCATCCAAGACAAACTGATGTTCATCTTTTCGGCCAAGACTTTGGAGCAAACCTATCGCCGCATGCGCTACGTACGGGAGTATGCCTCTTACCAGCAACGGTTGGGCGAGGACATCAAGCGGAAGCAAAACCAGATACAAGGCAAACGGCAGGAACTGGCGCAAGCCAAGGCGTCCAAAGAGCAGCTTCTGCAAGAGCGAAAAGACGAAAAGACCCGCTTGGAGCAACAGGAGCAAGAACAGAAGAACTTAGTCAATACCTTACGGAAGAGACAACGGAGCCTGCAAAACGAGATTGCCCGCCAACGCAAGGAAGCCAACCGCCTCAATGCTCGCATCGACCGCCTCATTGCGGAAGAAATAGAGAAAGCACGCAAACGGGCAGCGGAAGAGGAACGTCGTGAAGTCGCTAACCGGAAAGCCGTGGACAAGAAACTGCCCGATGTAAAGCCGCTCGAAACCTATACGTTGAGCCGGGCTGACCGTAAACTCTCCGGTAACTTTGCCGACAACCGAGGCCGCCTGCCCATGCCGGTCAATGCTCCTTACATCATCACCGGCCATTATGGTCAATACAGTGTTCCCGGACTTCGCGGGGTAAGGCTCGACAACAAAGGCATCGACATACAGACCCGTCCCGGTGCGCAAGCCTGTGCCATCTTCAACGGCAAGGTGGCAGCCGTTTTCCGCTTGGACGGCCTGCTGAATGTTCTGGTGCGTCACGGCTCCTACATTTCCGTCTATTGCAACCTGTCCTCCGCCTCGGTCAAGGCCGACGACACCGTCACCACCGGCCAGCCCTTAGGCGTCATCTTCTCCGACAAGAGCGACGGAGGCCGCACAGTGCTTCACTTCCAGCTACGCCGTGAGACGGAGAAACTCAATCCCGAACACTGGCTCAAACGGTTTTAGTCCAGCCTGAAACGCCAGGCGCAGCAACAGGTCGGGTCGGTCACTTCAGGAAAACAACTGATGCATTCGCACGTGATGCGGTCATCTATCGTACGTGCAAACCCCGCATATTCTATTTCACCCACAGGCTTGCAAGGATGAAAAGGCATTTGTTTGCGCTCTCGTGCCCGCTGCACGCGGCACTCATT
Source organism: uncultured Bacteroides sp. (assembly GCA_944320735.1). Classification (GTDB taxonomy): domain Bacteria; phylum Bacteroidota; class Bacteroidia; order Bacteroidales; family Bacteroidaceae; genus Bacteroides. Next base: position 7,674 of record CALUIQ010000018.1, read on the forward strand.
AGTTCGGTAAACCAATGTTTTTCCTTCGTCTTCCATAAGAATGTCCGCTTCGTTCAAGTTGGCATAAAAACGCAATTGCAAAGCAGCCGCAAGTCCTTCGAGCCCCGGATGCTCCGGCAAACCCAAGAATTGTTTGATGCGTTTGGCTTCGATGACGGTAAAACGCTTCCACGCCTCCGCGTCGTGATACATCGCCTCGTCCATCCCGTGTGTCCGTTCGACGGATTGAAACCAGACACCGTCCATTGCCAGCCAGTTCTTAGAGTAATCCTCAATCAAGCGAATCAGTTCCTCTTTGGTGAGGGATTGCAAAAGTTCATTCTTCATACCTTTGATATTTTAAAACTGGATGCAAACTTATATAAAAATCCGCGATTTCTGTGCTTGTAGAGGAAACTGTTCGCTAAATGGCGGCAAGTATGCCGTGCATACGAAAGAAGCTCCGGTAGTCTAAATCGACTCCGGAGCTTCTTTTGGTTGGACTACCAGGATTCGAACCTGGACAAACAGAACCAAAACCTGTTGTGCTACCATTACACCATAGTCCAAACATTAGAGCTTTCTGTTAAAAAGCGGGGCAAAGATAGAGGTTTTCAAAATAACCTCCAAATATTTGGGCGTTTTTTTCTAATGGAAGTTTCAAATTTAGCTTTTTCGGATGTTTTCTTCCTCCTTATACTAAACTTTTGCTCCTTCATTATTCGTTTCACCCGAATGATGCACGTGCCGGCCTAACACGCGGTGGGGCAAGTCACCGTGCCCCAACAAGTCGATGGGGCACTGAAAATTTCGCTCCAACCATTCGGCAGTGATACCCGTGTCCGGATGATAATCCAATGTGCCATTGACACAGGCTATGGACTTGACTTGCCGCAGGACTGTCCCTATGTCGTGAGAAACAAGAATGATGGCACACCGTTGGTTGAGCTCGGTCAGCAGCTGGTAGAGTTGCGCTTCGAAATGCCGGTCTAAGTAAGTAGAAGGTTCATCGAGAATCACAACTTCAGGGTCGCTGATGACAGCGCGCCCCAACAAGGTACGCTGCAACTGGCCACCGCTCAACGCCCCGATAGGACGGTCCTCCAATCCGGAAAGCCCCATTCGCTCTGCGACTTGCCGAGCCAACCTACGGTCTTCAGCCGTATAACGCGCCATTGCTCTTTTCTGACTAGCAAGGCCGGAGAGAATGACTTCCTCCACACGAATAGGAAACTTGCGGTCGATGCTGGTGTATTGAGGCAAATAACCGATGGAAAGCCCTTGCCCCATAGTCCGAGGACGACGAGGATGGAAGATGATTTGCCCACTCCGAGGCTTCAACAAGCCCAAGACGCAACGCATAAGGGTTGTCTTTCCGCCTCCGTTAGGGCCAATGATGCCCAAGAAATCACGCTCATAAACGTTGAGGTCGACATTATGCAATACGATGCGATCCTCATATCCCACGTTCAGACCTTTTATTTCAATGAGAGGAGCTTCTTTCATTTACGATTTACTATTTAGCTATTTACTACTTGAGGTATTGGTTGCCAATGTTTTTGCTACGTGGAGCATTTCGTCCTGCCAATCGTAAGCCAAGGGGTTAATAGAAACCATACGGGTACCCGTCTGCTTGGCTATAAGAGCAGCGTTGCGCTGGTCAAACTCAGGTTGTATAAAGATGACATTCACGTTCTCGCGTTGGCAGAAGTCGAGCAACCCTTTCAGCCGTGCAGGCGTAGGTTCTTTGCCGGCTTCTTCAATAGGGAGCTGGCGCAGGCCGTAGTCGCGGGCGAAATAACTAAGCGACGGATGGTAGATAAGGAACGTCCGGTCAGCATCGGGAGCGGATAATAAAGAGCGGCACAGGCTGTCCGTATGATTAATAACCGCGATAAGGCTGTCGCACCGATGCCGGTATTCCGAAGTATGTATCGAGTCGAGCGTACACAAGGCTGCCGTTACATTGGCGGCTATGACGCGCGCATTGACAGCCGACGTCCAGATGTGCGGTTCGGGGCCTTCGTCTTCCTCAATGAGGTCAATGCCTTTGGAAGTGTCAAAAACAGGCATATCGGGGGCATTGGCCATCAGGCGTTGCATCCAAACTTGCTCGAAGCCGATGTATCCGATGCGCAGGTAGGCCCGGCTGTCGGCCAACGCCAAGAGTTGGGAGGGAGTAGGGTCGTATGTCTCAGGGCTGCTGCCGCGAGGCACGATGCTTTCTACCGTAAAGCGAGTTCCCGCAATAGCTTCCGTAAAATAGCGCAGCGGCTCTATGGTAACTGTAAGGATGGGAGGCTCTCCGCCCAAATCATTCTTCTGCCCCGCAGGCCGACAGGCGGAAAACAGCAAGACTGAAATCGCTAACCAGATATATTTCTTTCTCATAAATAAATATACAAAATTAAATGATAATTTATGTGCGCGGAGCGCACAATTGATAATTGACAATTAACAATTAGCAAATCATTGTCAATTGTCCATTGTTAATTGTCAATTGCGGGGCTCTGCCCCGCTAAATTCCCATTTATAGTACAAACTAATATGATTAATTACCCTCCTTTACATCGTTCGTATCAATGAATTACGGCATCGAAAGCCCATAGCAGGGCAGCGTATCGCGCCAACTTGCCCGCAAACATAGACAGGGTGACCAGCCAAGGATTGGCACGCATAAAACCTAAGGCCACGGCGATGGCTTCGCCCACAAAAGGAAGGAAAGCGAAGAAAGCCATCAAGGCTCCACGCCCGTGCAGAAAACGCTGCATCCGTTCCACTTTGCTCCGCTCTACCTTGAGGTATTTCTCAATCCACTCCACCTTGCCCATCAGCCCCAAGGCATAGCAGGTCAAGCCGCCGACCGTGTTTCCGGTAGCTGCACACAGCAAGGCGATAGTCGGGTCAAGCCCCATACCCACCAAAGCGGCCAACACCAACTCTGAACTGAAAGGCAGAATGCTACCCGCCAACAGCGCAGAGAGGAATATACCCGCATATCCCCAGTCGATGAGCAGCTGAACAAGCGAATCTACAAAAGCGTCCATAAATTGAATGCAAACAACAAGAGGGCTCCAATAACCGAGCAAGCAAAGAACACATTGGAGAAGCGTCCACGAGCCAAGATAAACAACCGCCCGCCCAGGATAGAAGTACATACCCACAGCAAAGGAAGCACTTGGCTGCATAAAACAGGTTGCAACAGGATGAGCACCACACCGCAAGCCCCTAACAACACAAGAAAACGAAGGTAGCTGCGCGTGCTCAGCTTGTCCTCATCTCCCAAGGCGACAGCGTGGACAGCACCTGCCATAAAGAGTATGGCCACATAAGCCAGTGTCACCCACTGCGAGGCATCTTCCCACCCGCCTATCTGGCTGAAACTGGCCAGCCGCTTAAACGGACTGAAAAACAGCTCCATCTGATCCGTCAGGTAAGCGTAGCTCAATAAGAACCAGTAAGGCAACATCCAACCCAAAATGGAAGCCACCCAACTCTTTGCGTTCAGCGAGCGAAAATTATAAGCACCTATCCACAAGAAGGGCATCAACAGCATCAGTTGAGGAACAAACAGGCTACCTACACCGGCAAACACAAATGCGTGGAACAGGCAAGCGGACGTACTCTCGACCCGATAACTACGAAACAAGAAAATCAAAGTGAGCAGAAAACAAGCTGCCGCCACCTGCCCCTGATAGAGGCTGTACAACGCCGGACAAATGGATACCAGCAGGAAGTACAAAGACGTTTGGGCGGAAGCTCTGACGCGTATCAAGGCAAAGGCGTTGTTCGTTTCCACCAACAAATAGCCGATGAGTCCACCGAGTGCAAAGCCCGGCAGCAGTTGCAGCACGGAAACACCCGACAAGACGCAGGTAACCGCCCAGCAGCCTATGGAGACAAGGATAGCGACAGGCAGCGTAAAACGTCCTGTCGCTATCAGGCTTTGCAGGTTCTTGTTTCTCATCACGATTACCGTCTTTCTTTGCCTTACAAGTCAAATCCGATATCTCGGCGGAAGTATTTCCCCTCAAAGTCCAGTACATCCGCCACGCGATAACTTTTCTCCAACGCCTCTTCTTTGGTGTCGCCGTAGGAGCAAACCGCAATGACGCGCCCTCCATTGGTTACAATACGCCCGTCCTTTACCGCAGTGCCGGCGTGGAACAACACGCTGTCCGTAGCCTCAGCCAAGTGGAAGCCAGTAATGGGGAATCCTTTCTCGTACTTGCCCGGATAACCTCCGCTGACCAACATCACACAGGCCGCCGTGCGGGGGTCGAGTATCATCGTGCGACGGTGCAGGTCTTCCTGGCAAACGCCTTCCAGCAAGTCTACCAAGTCCGACTGCAGGCGCAACATCACGCTCTCCGTCTCCGGGTCGCCCATACGGACGTTGTATTCGATGACCATCGGGTCGCCCGCCACGTTCATCAAGCCCAGGAAGATGAAACCTTTGTAAACAATCTCTTCCTCACGCAAACCTTGGATAGTAGGCTCAATGATGCGTTCGCGCACCTTCTGCATAAACTCGTCGTTGGCAAAGGGAACGGGAGTCACGCTACCCATACCTCCGGTGTTCAGGCCGGTATCGCCTTCGCCAATGCGCTTGTAATCCTTCGCCACGGGCAAGACTTTGTAGTGCTCACCGTCGGTCAGCACGAAAACGCTGCACTCGATGCCGCTGAGGTATTCCTCAATGACCACCGTCGCACTGGCTTGGCCGAACATACCGCTCAACATTTCCTGCAATTCTTTCTTGGCTTCCTCCAACGTAGGCAAGATGAGCACGCCCTTGCCGGCGCAAAGTCCATCGGCCTTCAACACATAAGGAGCTTGCAAGGTCTCCAAGAAAGCCAGGCCCTCGTTTATGGTCTCGGCAGTAACGCTCAGATGCCGGGCTGTGGGAATGCCGTGGCGCAACATAAATTCCTTGGCGAACTCTTTGCTGCCTTCCAACTGGGCACCCTTGGCCGAAGGGCCGATGACTGCAATGTGTTGGGTAGTGACATCGTTCTGGAAATAATCGTAGATACCCCGCACCAACGGGTCTTCCGGGCCTACGACTATCATATCGACACTGTGCTCCAAGGCAAACACCTTCAATGCGTCGAAGTCCGTGGCCTTGATGTCCACGTTCTCACCCACCTGTGCCGTACCGGCGTTGCCCGGTGCGATGTAAAGTTTGTCCACACGGGGACTTTGGGCTATCTTCCATGCCAAGGCATGTTCACGGCCGCCCGAGCCTAACAGTAAGATGTTCATATTAAATAAATGTATAATATTAAATGATAATTCATCCTTCTTCATTTACAAGTAGTCCTCGAAGTACCGCGTAATCTTCTCGTGCAGGTGTACACGGTCGCGTCCTAGGACGTTGTGCTTGTGGCACGGGTAGATGAAGAGGTCGGGGTACGTGCGAGCGTCCACACAAGCCTTGATGAACGACAAGGTGTGTTGGGGCACGCAGGTGTCGTCGTGGTCATCGTGGATGATGAGCAGGTGCCCTTTCAGGTTGCCCGCGTATTGCTTCAGGTCACACTGCTTATAGCCTTCGGGGTTGTCCTGCGGCGTGTCCATATAGCGCTCGCCGTACATCACTTCGTAATACTTCCAGTCGATGACCGGGCCGCCAGCCACGCCCACTTTGAAGATTTCGGGGTAGCGCAACATCAGTGCCGTAGTCATATGTCCGCCGAAGCTCCAGCCGTGTACGCCGATGCGGTTGGCATCCACGTAAGGCAGCGACTTCAAGTATTCGATGCCCTTCACCTGGTCCTTGCCCTCCTCGATGCCCAAGTGACGGAAGGTGCAGTTCTCGAACTCCAGACCGCGGTTGGCACTTCCGCGGTTGTCAAGCGTAAACATAATATAGCCCTTGTTCGCCATATAGAGGTCCCAGCCGCGGGCGGTGTACATCCAGTTGGCGGTAATCATCTGTGCGTGGGGGCCGCCGTAAACGTAGACGATGACGGGATATTTCTTCGTCGGGTCGAAGTCACGGGGCTTCAGCATCCGCCAGTAGAGGTCTGTCTTGCCGTCGGCCGCTTTCAGCGTGCCGGTCTCCACGATGGGCATCACCAAACCCTTGAAGGGATCTTCTGCGGTGAGCAGGTGGGCAGTCTCCTTGCCATTGGACGTGGAAAGGATGTCGATGCTGCGGGGTGTTTGGGGCGACGACCAGTTGTCTATCACGTAAGTGCCCGAAGCGGAGAGTTGGGCGTTGTGTACGCCTTGGCCGTTGTCTATCCGGGTCAGCTTGCCGTCCTTCACGCGTACCTTATATATATTGCTCTGCAAAGGTGACTCCTTGGTGGCGGCGATGATGACTTCTTTCTTCTTCGCGTTGAAGCCGAGGATGCTTTGCACGAGCCAGGGACCGGAGGTGAGTTGTACACCTACGGCATCCTTACCAATCTTGCCGTTCATTACTTTCTCTACGAACTCCACAACCGCTTCCGCGTCAAGTTCTTGCGCCTGTCTGCCGGCGAGCTTGGTGAGGTTATATAGGTAGAGATGGTTATAACCGTCGCACTGGCTCTGGTAGATGAACTTCGTGTCATCCCACGGCAGGAAGACGATAGGCTGCTGCGGCTCCACGTACTTCTCGTGCCTTTCTTCCAGAAGCACGCCCATCAGCTTGCCCGTCTGCGCATCGTATTGGCAGAGCTTGGCGTGGTTTTGGTCACGGTTCACCTCGATGAGGAAGAGACTCTTCTCGTCCGGCGCCCAACTGATGTTGGTGAAGTAGCGGTTCTTTGGGTCTCCCGCATCGAGGTAAATCGTTTCCTGCGTAGCGGGATTGTAGATGCCGACCTTTACCTCGTGACTCAGCATACCTGCCATAGGGTAGCGCACACGGTCGAGGATGGCGATGCGTTGCGTGATGTCCACCAACGGATAGGGCGTCACCATCGACTCGTTCATACGGTAGAAAGCGAGCAGCTTGCCTTTCGGGCTCCAGAACGTTCCCTTCGTGATGCCGAACTCGTTGCGATGCACCGACTGGCCGCAGACGATGCCTTCCGGTTCATTGGTCACCTTCTTATTATCCACGTAAAGGTTATTCTTGACGGTGTAGGCGATGTGGCCACCTTCAGGGCTGAAGTCAATGTTCGTCCCCCGTTTCTTGGCCGCCTGCGGATAGGCAATCACGAACTCGTCCTTCTCGAAGTCGTAGACGATATACCGCTTCGCTCCCTTGATGAGCATATGCGGCTTGTCCGGCCAAGGGAACTCCGTGTTGTAGAAGTGCATCACTTCGTCTTTGCCTTGCGCTTCGCTGTCGGTCGGGGTGATGAGCGAGCGTAGTACTTCGTTCACCCGGGCGCGGGTTGTAAGTAACGTTTCTTTCCCGTTCTTGGGGTTGATGGCAAAGAGGGAATCAATCTCCGGCTTGATGCATTGGTCGCCCCACCACTGCACGCCGTAGAGATTCTCGGTGTAGCGGTAGGTCTCACCTCCGGGAATAAGGTCTTCCAGAGTAGGCATCTTGAGGGATTGCTGGTCTTGCGCCATAGTGTTCATCGGGTATAGTACGGCTGCCGCCAAGAATGTGGCAAGCAGGCCGCGGGTCAGTTTCTTTATCATAGCTATTATTCGTTAAAGGAGAGGGCGTATCAAAATGATTTTGAACACGGAGATGCAGAGACATTTAATTATGACACACCCTCCATTGGTTTATTCTCCTTTCTTCTCTCCTCGTTCCCGTGTCTCCCGCCGTTTGCGCTCGGGGTATGACTCGCCCGAACGGGGGCGGCGGTCGTTCTTGAATGAAGAATGAGGAATAGTTCCTTCGGGACGAAATGAAGAATTCCCTTCCGGCTTCCCTTGGAATTCTTTATTCTTCATTCTGAATTCTTCATTCCGTCTGGGGCGGTCGTCAAAGCGGGGCTTGCGGTCGTCGCTGCGGAAAGGACGGCGGTCGTTCTTGAATGAAGAATGAGGAATAGTCCCTTCGGGACGAAATGAAGAATTCCCTTCCGGCTTTCCTCGGAATTCTTTATTCTTCATTCTGAATTCTTCATTCC
>CALUIQ010000019.1 GCA_944320735.1 uncultured Bacteroides sp.
GCCATCGCCTTGGAGCGAGAGTTGCACAAGCGGGGCATCCTGTGCCGCATCCTGGACGGGGACAACATCCGGAGCGGCATCAACAACAACTTAGGTTTCACGGAAGCCGACCGCGTGGAGAACATACGCCGCATCGCGGAAGTGTCCAAATTGTTCGTGGACACGGGCATCGTGACATTGGCGGCATTCATCAGCCCCAATAACGACATCCGCGAGATGGCCGCCCGCATCATCGGCAAGGACGACTTTGTGGAAGTCTATGTCAGCACGCCCATCGAGGAGTGCGAGCGCAGGGATGTGAAGGGCCTGTACGCCAAGGCGCGCCGGGGCGAGATAAAGAACTTCACCGGCATATCCGCTCCCTTCGAAGCGCCCGAACATCCGGCGTTGACACTGGACACGTCCGTGCTCAGCGTGGAAGAGTCGGTAGGCAAGTTGCTGGAGTTGATTTTACCCAAGATTGAGAAGAAATAAACAGATAACAAATGGAAGAATATAAACTGAGCCACCTGAAGGAACTCGAAGCCGAGTCCATACACATCATCCGCGAGGTGGCCGCGGAGTTTGAGAATCCCGTGATGCTCTACAGCATCGGCAAAGATTCGTCGGTCATGGTGCGCCTGGCGGAGAAGGCTTTCTACCCAGGCAAGGTGCCTTTCCCCCTGATGCACATCGACTCCAAGTGGAAGTTCAAGGAGATGATACAATTCCGCGACGAGTATGCCAAGAAGTACGGGTGGAACCTGATTGTGGAGAGCAACATGGAGGCGTTCAAGGCTGGCGTAGGCCCCTTCACCCACGGAAGCAAGGTGCATACCGACCTGATGAAGACCCAGGCCCTGCTGCACGCGCTGGACAAGTATAAGTTTGACGCGGCCTTCGGCGGGGCGCGCCGCGATGAGGAGAAGTCCCGTGCCAAGGAGCGCATCTTCTCCTTCCGCGACCGTTTCCACCAATGGGACCCCAAGAACCAACGCCCCGAGTTGTGGGACATCTACAATGCCCGTGTGCATAAGGGCGAGAGCATCCGCGTTTTCCCCCTGAGCAACTGGACGGAGCTGGACATCTGGCAATACATCCGCCTGGAGAACATCCCCATCGTCCCCCTCTACTTCGCCAAGGAGCGTCCGGTCGTAGAGATAGACGGCAACTTGATTATGCCCGATGACGACCGCCTGCCCGAACAATACCGTGATAAGATTCAGATGAAGAAAATTCGCTTCCGCACCTTGGGGTGCTGGCCTTTGACCGGTGCCATCGAGAGTGAAGCCGACACCATCGAGAAGATTGTAGAGGAGATGATGACCACCACCAAGAGTGAGCGTACCACCCGTGTGATTGACTTCGACCAGGAAGCCAGCATGGAACAGAAGAAGAGAGAAGGATACTTCTAACAATTATAAATGGGAATTTATGTATCAAACACAGAGACACGGAGACACAGAGTCTTTAGTTTTTTCACTGTGTCTGTCATTCTGAGCAAAGCGAAGAATCTCCCTCACGCACTGAGAGATGCTTCACTCCGTTCAGCATGACAAAAGAGAGTAAAATCTCTGTGTCTCCGTGCCTCTGTGTTCGATAAAACAACTCGCTAAATTATCATTTAACTTTGTATATTATGGAAAATAAATTAGATATAAAGGCGTTTTTGGATAAAGACGAACAGAAAGACCTTTTGAGGTTCTTGACAGCCGGAAGCGTGGACGATGGCAAATCGACCTTGATAGGCCGTTTGTTGTTCGATAGCAAGAAGATTTATGAGGACCAGTTGGATGCCTTGGAGCGTGATAGCAAGCGTGTGGGTAATGCGGGCGAACATATCGATTACGCCCTCTTGTTGGATGGCCTGAAGGCTGAGCGCGAGCAAGGCATCACCATCGACGTGGCCTACCGGTATTTCTCTACCAACAACCGCAAATTCATTATTGCCGATACTCCGGGACACGAGCAATACACCCGCAACATGATTACGGGAGGCTCTACGGCCAATCTGGCGATTATCCTCGTGGATGCCCGCATGGGAGTCATCACACAGACCCGCCGGCATACGTTCCTTGTCTCTTTGTTGGGCATCAAGCACGTGGTGCTGGCCGTGAATAAGATGGACTTGGTGGACTTTTCGGAAGAACGTTTCAACGCCATCGTGGCTGATTATAAGAAATTCATCGAGCCGTTGGGCATCCCCGACGTGACCTGCATCCCGCTATCCGCCTTGGACGGAGACAACGTGGTGGAGAAATCCGAACGCACGCCTTGGTATGCGGGTCCCGCTTTGTTGGACTTCCTGGAGACGGTTCCTATAGACAATGACCATAATCTGGAGGATTTCCGCTATCCGGTGCAATACGTCCTGCGTCCCAACCTCGACTTCCGTGGCTTCTGCGCCAAGGTCGCTTCGGGCGTGGTGCATAAGGGCGACGAGGTGATGGCCTTGCCTTCGCGCAAGAAGTCGCGTGTGAAGAGCATCGTGACGTACGACGGAGAGTTGGATTACGCTTTCCCGCCACAATCCGTTACGTTGACCTTGGAGGACGAGATAGACGTGTCGCGTGGCGAGATGTTGGTTCATCCCGATAATCTTCCTTGCGAAGCCCGTAACTTCGAGGCGATGCTGGTGTGGATGGATGAGGAGCCGATGGACATGAACAAGTCGTTCTTCATCAAGCAGACCACCAACTTGAGCCGTTCGCACGTAAGCGCCATCAAGTACAAGGTCGATGTGAACACCATGGAACATCTCTCCTTGGAGAACGGACGCTTGACCAAAGAGACCCTGCCCATGCAGCTCAACCAGATAGCCCGTGTGGTGATGACCACCGCCAAGGAACTTTTCTTCGACCCTTATAAGAAAAACAAGGCCACCGGCTCGTTCATCCTCATCGACCCGATAACGAACAACACCAGTGCCGTAGGTATGATAATCGACCGCGTTGAGGACAAGGATATGCTTGTGGATGAGGACATCCCCACGCTGGACCTGCCGAAGCTGGGCATTGCCCCCGAACAATACGAAGTGGTAGATAAAGTGGTGAAGGAACTCGACCGCCAAGGTATCGCGATAAAAGTGAATAAATAAATGATGAATTATGGGCTTATTAGAATTCAATAAACTCCCCATCAACACCTTGGTAGGCGCTGATTGGAAAACGTTCAAGCAGATTACCGCCGGGCGGCAGATTGACCCGGCTTATCGGGGTAAGTATCGGTTGACCAAAGCCGTGTGCCGCCTGCTCTCCACACTGGTCCCCCTGCAAGACGGTAAATACCGGAAGCTCTTGGCGGATAAACCCTTGGAGCATGACCCCGTGTTCATCCTCGGTCATTGGCGGAGCGGGACGACGTTTGTACACAACGTTTTTTCGTGCGACAAGCATTTCGGCTATAACACCACGTATCAGACCGTCTTTCCGCACCTGATGATGTGGGGACAGCCTTTCTTTAAGAAGAATATGAGTTGGCTGATGCCGGACAAACGTCCGACGGACAATATGGAACTGGCCGTAGACCTGCCCCAGGAAGAGGAGTTCGCCTTGGCCAATATGATGCCTTATACGTACTATAACTTCTGGTTCCTGCCCAAGTATATGCAAGAGTATGCCGACAGGTACCTGCTGTTTGACGACATCACGCCGGAGGAACTGAAAGTGTTCGAGGAAACCTTCGTAAAACTCATCAAGATTTCCTTGTGGAATACGCACGGCACTCAATTCTTGAGCAAGAATCCGCCGCATACCGGACGGGTGAGGGAGTTGGTCAAGATGTTCCCCAATGCCAAGTTCATCTACCTGATGCGCAACCCCTACACCGTGTTTGAGAGCACTCGCAGCTTCTTCACTAATACTATCCAGCCGCTGAAGCTGGAGGACATCAGCAACGAAGAGCTGGAGCAAAACATCTTGTCCATCTATGCCAAGCTTTATCACAAGTATGAGGCCGACAAGGCGTGCATTCCGCAAGGCAATTTGATAGAGGTGAAGTTCGAGGACTTCGAGGCGGACGCTATGGGGATGACCGAGCATATCTACCAGGCCTTGTCGCTTCCCGGTTTCCCGGAGGCCCGTGCCGACATTGAGAAATACGTGGGAGGCAAGAAGGGCTACAAGAAGAACAAGTATAAGTATGACGAGCGTACCGTCCGCTTGGTGCAGGACAACTGGGGCTTTGCCTTGGAGCAATGGAAATACGAGCTTTAAACGATAGAAAGATGATAGCGAAGAGAAAGATTTGTTATGTATGTTTGTTATTGACTCTAGGATGCGTCCTGCCTACCGCTTTGTGGGCGCAACCGGAGTTGATGCCCTATGGGGATATGGATCAATGGATTGACCGTCAGATAAAAGAATCCGCCATTATCGGGGGCGAGACGAAGCACGTCTATGCCATCGGACCTACGGGCACGATGGTGGGAGACGAGGCTTATACCAACAAAGGAGGCTCGCCTTGGGCATCGTCCAATGTAATGGCCAAGGTAGCGGGCATTACCAAGACCCAGACTTCCGTCTTTCCGGAGAAGCGGGGCAACGGATATTGTGCCCGTTTGGATACCCGTATGGAAAGCATCAAAGTATTCGGGTTTATTAATATGACGGTGCTGGCTGCCGGCTCCATGTTTGCGGGCGAGATGCACGAACCCATCAAGGGAACGAAGAATCCGCAGAAGATGATTAACTCTGGCATTCCTTTTACCAAAAAGCCTGTCGCCATCCAGTTTGATTATAAAGTGAAGATGTCCGAGCGCGAGAAGCGTATCCGTGCTACGGGCTTCAGCCGCATTACCGATGTGGACGGAAAGGATTACCCCGCCGTTATCCTTCTCCTGCAAAAGCGTTGGGAGGACAAGGACGGGAACATCTACGCCAAGCGCGTGGGAACGATGGTGGTGCGCTATGACAAGACCACTCCCGATTGGACAAACAACGCCACTTATGAAATCATGTATGGCGACATCACGGGCAATCCCGCTTACAAGGCTCACATGATGCGCCTTCAGGTGGAAGAACGTTACGCCGTGAACAGTATGGGCGAGAGTGTGCCCATTCATGAAGTGGCTTGGGGAACGGAAGAGGACGTGCCCACACATATGGTTTTGCAATTCACGTCCAGCCACGGAGGCGCCTATATTGGTTCACCCGGCAACTCACTTTGGATAGATAATGTGAAACTTGTGTATTGATTGTTGGGTAGAAACAATTAAAGTTGTATTTTTGTGGCCGTTATGGGAAGAATACTTGCAATAGATTATGGAAAGAAGCGCACAGGCATAGCGGTTAGCGATACGTTGAAGCTGATAGCTAACGGATTGACCACGGTTCCTACGGCGGAATTGATGTCCTTTCTGATGGATTACGTTTCCCGCGAGCCGGTGGAGCGCATCCTTGTAGGTCTGCCCAAGCAGATGAACAACGAAGTCTCGGAGAATATGAAGCGCATCGAGCCCTTTGTCAATACTTTGCGGAAGAAGATGCCAAACATTCCCGTGGAGTATGTGGACGAGCGTTTCACTTCCGTATTGGCTCATCGGGCGATGCTGGAAGGCGGTTTGAAGAAGAAGGCGCGTCAGGACAAGGCTTTGGTGGACGAAATCAGTGCAACCATCATCTTGCAAGATTATTTGGAGAGCAAACGACTATAAATATACATATATATAATAGATAGAGATTATGATTTTACCTATTTATACGTACGGACAACCGGTGTTGAGAAAGGTTGCCGAAGACATCACTCCGGATTATCCGGAACTGAAGGAACTTATCGCCAATATGTTCGAAACCATGGACCATGCCGATGGAGTGGGGCTGGCCGCTCCTCAAATAGGGCTTGCCATTCGGGTGGTGGTTATCAACTTGGATGTCCTTTCGGATGATTTGCCCGAATACAAAGGTTTCCGCAAGGCGTATATCAATGCCCATATCTTAGAGGTGTCGGGTGAAGAGGAATCCATGGAAGAGGGTTGCTTAAGTTTGCCCGGCATCCATGAAACGGTGAAACGTGGGAATAAAATCCATGTGCAATACTTGGACGAGAACTTGGAAGCGCATGACGAAGTCGTGGAAGGCTACTTGGCCCGTGTGATGCAACATGAGTTTGACCATTTGGAAGGAAAGATGTTCATCGACCATCTCTCTCCCTTGCGCAAGCAGATGATAAAAGGCAAGCTGAATGCTTTACTGAAGGGGAAAGCTCATTGCAACTATCGGGTAAAGACCGCGAAGAAATAACATCTCCCCGTCCTATGATAAAGAAAATACTGATTCTCCTATCGCTCTTGCCGCTCGGCCTTTTCGCTCAAATCAATACCGAGCGGGTGATGATGATAGCCCGCAATGCGCTCTATTTTGAGGATTACGTGCTCTCCATTCAGTATTTTAATCAAGTCATCAGTGCCAAGCCCTATCTGTTTGAGCCTTATTTCTACCGGGGATTGGCCAAGATAAACTTGGACGATTACCAAGGTGCCGAGGCCGATTGCGACGAGGCCATCCGGCGTAATCCGTTCGTGGTAGGCGCCTATCAAATCAGGGGCTTGGCCCGCATCAAGCAAAACAATTTCGAAGGAGCAATAGCAGATTACCGTACTGCTTTGAAATATGATCCGGAGAACTTGGTCTTGTGGCACAACCTGACTTTGTGTCACATGCAGGAGGAAGACTATGCCGAAGCGCAGGATGACTTGGCGCAACTCTTGAAAATCGCTCCCCGCTATACGCGCGCTTATCTGATGCGGGGTGAAGTCTATATGAGGCAGAACGACACCATCAGTGCTTTGAAGGATTTTGATAAGGCCATCGAGTTGGATAAGTATGATGCGGACGGATGGAGTGCGCGTGCCATGGTCTACTTGCAACAGGCCAAGTACAAGGATGCCGAGAACGACTTGACCCAAGCCATCCGCCTGAGCGTGAAGAATGCAGGTAATTACATCAACCGTGCTTTGGCTCGTTTCCATCAAAACAATCTGCGCGGGGCGATGCGTGACTATGATTTGGCTTTGGACATTGACCCGAACAATTTCATCGGACACTACAACCGTGGCTTGTTGCGTGCCCAGGTGGGCGATGACAACCGAGCCATCGAGGACTTCGATTTTGTGTTGCAGATGGAGCCGGACAATATGATGGCTACTTTCAATCGTGGTTTGTTGCGTGCCCAGACAGGAGATTTTCAGGGGGCCATCAGCGACTATTCACGAGTGATTGATGAGTATCCTAACTTCCTTACGGGATATTACCATCGGGCGGAGGCGCGTCGGAAAATCGGTGACCGCAAAGGAGCCGAGCAAGATGAATTTAAGGTGATGCAAGCCCAGTTGGACAGGTTGAACAACCGAAACTCCAACGGAAAGCAGGAAGACTTGGCGGATAATAATCAGGAAGCCAAGGAGGAGGAAGCAGGAGAAAGCAAGACCCGTAAGCAGTCGGATAAAAACATACGCAATTATCGGAAGATTGTGATAGCGGACGATGACGAAGCGAGCCAGCGTTATACGAGCGATTATCGAGGCCGCGTGCAGAATCGGAATGTGGTTATCAAGTTGGAGCCGATGTATGCGCTGACTTATTATGAACGTATCAGTGAAGTAAAGAAGGCCGTACACTATTATGCGGGCATCGATTCATTGAATCTTTCCAAACAACTGCCCAAGCCTTTGAAGATTACCAATATGGAGTCGCCCTTGACCGAAGAGCAGGTGCGTTACCACTTCGCGTTGATAGATTCGCACACGTCTGATATTGTGGACAATCCACACAATGCCTTGAAGCGTTTCATGCGCGGAATGGATTTCTATCTGGTGCAGGATTTCGATAGCTCGATAGACGATTTCACCCAAAGCATCCTTCTGGATGGAGATTTCTTCCCGGCTTACTTCATGCGTGCCTTGGTGCGCTACAAGCAATTGGATTACAAAAAGGCAGAAGCCGCGTCGGAGAATAACCGGTCGAACACTCCGGCACAGGACAAGGCGGAGGACAATGTCACCGCGGTGGATTATGAGATCGTGAAGAAGGACTTGGACAAGGTCATCGAACTGGTTCCTGATTTCGTTTACGGATATTACAACCGGGGAAATGTTTCTTCTGCCTTGAAGGACTATCGGGCGGCCTTGGAGGATTATAACAAGGCTTTGGAACTAGATCCCGAGTTCGCCGAGGCTTATTTCAACCGGGGGCTTACCCACATCTTCTTGGGCAATAACAAGCAGGGCATTATGGACCTGAGCAAGGCGGGAGAATTGGGCATCGTATCGGCTTATAACATCATCAAACGATTTACGGACGTGCAGGAATAACATTTTTTTGCTAAATGAACAGATATTGAAAAGATTTATCTATTTTTGCGTTCAAATTTAGATTAGAGATATAGATATACATACTATTATGATAAAGATAACTTTTCCAGACGGCTCCGTTCGTGAGTACAACGAAGGAGTAACAGGACTGCAGATTGCAGAAAGCATTAGTTCGCGCTTGGCACAAGAAGTGCTGGCTTGTGGCGTGAATGGTGAGACGTATGACTTGGGTCGCCCCATCGAGAGCGATGCCGAGGTAGTGTTGTATAAGTGGGAAGACGAGCAAGGCAAGCACACTTTCTGGCACACCAGCGCCCACTTGTTGGCCGAAGCCTTGCAGGAACTTTATCCGGGCATTCAGTTCGGCATCGGCCCTGCCATTGAGAACGGTTTCTACTACGATGTAGATCTGGGCGAGGCTACCATCAAAGAATCGGACCTGCCTGCCATCGAAGCCAAGATGATGGAATTGGCTGCCAAGAAAGAGGCTGTGGTTCGCAAGGACATTTCCAAGGCCGACGCGCTGAAGATGTTTGGCGAGCGTGGCGAAACCTATAAGTGCGAGCTGATTTCCGAATTGGAAGACGGCCACATCACGACCTATACGCAAGGCGCGTTTACCGACTTGTGCCGTGGCCCGCACTTGATGACCACCGCCCCCATCAAGGCCATCAAGCTGACCTCTGTAGCCGGCGCTTATTGGCGTGGCCAGGAAGACCGCAAGATGATGACCCGAATCTACGGTATCACTTTCCCGAAGAAGAAAATGCTGGACGAGTATCTTGTCATGCTGGAAGAAGCCAAGAAGCGCGACCATCGTAAGATTGGCAAGGAGATGGAGTTGTTTATGTTCTCCGACACCGTAGGCAAGGGCTTGCCCATGTGGTTGCCCAAGGGCACCGCGTTGCGCATCCGCTTGCAGGACTTCTTGCGCCGCATCCAGTCACGTTATGACTATCAGGAAGTAATGTGTCCCCCCATTGGCAACAAATTGCTGTACATTACCTCCGGACACTATGCCAAGTATGGCAAGGATTCTTTCCAGCCCATCCATACGCCGGAGGAAGGCGAAGAGTACTTCTTGAAGCCGATGAACTGCCCGCACCACTGTATGATATACAAGAACTCGCCCCGTTCGTACAAGGACCTGCCTTTGCGCATTGCCGAGTTCGGTACCGTATGCCGTTATGAGCAGAGTGGTGAGCTTCACGGATTGACGCGTGTGCGTAGCTTCACGCAAGATGACGCGCACCTCTTCTGCCGTCCCGACCAAGTGAAGGACGAATTCCTTCGTGTGATGGACATCATCTCGATAGTTTTCAAGTCGATGAATTTCGAGAACTTCGAAGCCCAGATCTCTTTGCGCGACAAGGAGAACCGCGAGAAATACATCGGTAGTGATGAAAACTGGGAGAAGGCTGAACAGGCCATTATCGAGGCTTGTGAGGAGAAAGGACTGAAAGCAAAGGTTGAATATGGCGAAGCCGCTTTCTATGGCCCTAAGTTGGACTTTATGGTGAAAGATGCCATCGGACGCCGTTGGCAGTTGGGAACCATTCAGGTGGATTACAACTTGCCCGAACGCTTCCAGTTGGAATATACCGGTGCTGACAACCAAAAGCACCGTCCCGTTATGATACATCGTGCCCCGTTCGGTTCGATGGAGCGGTTCGTGGCTGTGCTTATCGAGCATACCGCCGGTAAGTTCCCCTTGTGGCTTACGCCCGACCAGGTGGCCATCTTGCCCATCAGCGAGAAGTTCAACGATTACGCCAACGAGGTGCGCTTGGCCTTGAAGAAGTATGATATCCGTGCCCTCGTGGACGAGCGTAACGAAAAGATAGGGCGCAAGATTCGTGATAACGAGCTGAAGCACATTCCTTACATGCTTATCGTAGGCGAAAAAGAGGCTGAAAACGGCGAAGTTTCCGTGCGCAAGCAGGGTGAGGGAGACCAAGGAACCGTAAAAGTGGACGATTTTGCTAAAAAAATTAGCGAAGAAGTTCAGAATATGATAAATAAGTGGTAAATTTGCGGCCAATTTAGTAGTAATATAAAAATAAAGAAACAAATAGGTAGTATAACGTTATTTAATGAAGAATGACAATTTAAAAGGGCAACACCGGATTAATGAACAAATCCGTGCCAAAGAAGTCCGCATAGTGGGCGATGAAGTGGAAAACAAAGTGTATCCGATAGCACAAGCCTTGAGGCTGGCTGAAGAACATGATGCAGACCTGGTGGAAATTTCTCCCAACGCACAACCTCCTGTTTGTCGTATTATAGATTACTCTAAATTCCTTTATCAGTTGAAGAAACGTCAGAAGGAACAAAAGGCAAAGCAGGTGAAGGTGAACGTGAAGGAAATTCGTTTTGGTCCTCAGACCGATGACCACGATTACAATTTCAAGTTGAAGCATGCCAAGGGTTTCCTCGAAGACGGCGATAAAGTGAAGGCTTATGTATTCTTCAAGGGTCGTTCCATCCTCTTCAAGGAACAAGGTGAAGTGTTGTTGCTTCGCTTTGCCAATGACTTGGAGGATTACGCCAAGGTCGATCAGATGCCCATTTTGGAAGGCAAGCGGATGACCATCCAACTCTCTCCCAAGAAGCCGGGAGCACCCAAGAAGAACGCGGCGGCTCAGAAGCCTGTAGAACAGAAGACTACTGAGGAAGTCGCAGTGGAAAAGGAAGATGAATAACGCCCCAGGTATAGTGCGTTATCATATTAATAATTTAATAATTAAATAAAACTAAAGTAAAATGCCAAAGATCAAGACTAACTCCGGTTCTAAAAAAAGATTCGCTCTTACCGGAACAGGTAAAATCAAGAGAAAGCATGCTTTTCATAGTCACATCCTGACTAAGAAAACGAAGAAGCAAAAAAGAAATCTGTGCCACTTCACGTTGGTAGATAACGCCAATTTGGCTCAGATAAAAGAACTTTTAGCGTTGAAGTAAAAAAGAAACGCTGCACGCAAAAACAAAGAAATTAAGTTATTAACCGAATGCATTAGCTTGAAGTCCGGTGCGTGAGTCATCGGCGCTAACATTCAAAAAAACAAGTAAAACTATGCCAAGATCAGTAAATCATGTTGCTTCGAGAGCAAGAAGAAAGAAAATTTTGAAGTTAACCAGAGGTTACTTCGGTGCGCGTAAGAATGTTTGGACCGTTGCCAAGAATACTTGGGAGAAAGGTTTGACTTATGGTTTCCGTGACCGTAAGGCCAAGAAGAGAAATTTCCGTGCTCTGTGGATTCAACGTATCAACGCTGCCGCTCGTTTGGAAGGATTGTCCTACTCTAAGCTGATGGGTGCCTTGCATAAGGCAGGGATTGAGATTAACCGCAAGGTGTTGGCCGATTTGGCTGTAAATCATCCCGAAGCGTTTAAGGCTATTGTAGCTAAGGCGAAAGCCGCATAATAACGGTTTTTCATAGCTGTTAGCAAGCTGTTTTAGGAAAGTGTCGATAAACTTATAAAGTTTTCGACACTTTTTTTTGTTTTTTCTTGGTTCTTTCATTAAATCTTCATACCTTTGTTATAGAAAAAATAGCCGCATTGATTGGATCGGGAAACTCATCAAATTATACGAAATACCGAGACAAGCTTCGCTTCTCAATGGCGGGCCACGCCCTTCGGGGTAACCTTTGAGTCGGTGGATTACAAAGAG
>CALUIQ010000020.1 GCA_944320735.1 uncultured Bacteroides sp.
CCTAACCGATGTTCATTGTCATTCAGGATACTATGTAGGTATCGATGAAGTTCTTCCTGCCTCATATGCTTGCCAAGGCTCATATCGAAGTGCAGCACCGGATAAGATGTCCATTCCGTCTCCAATCGTTCCATCGCCAAACCTTGGAACAAATCTTTCCGCCCTTCAAAATAAGCGAGGAGTGTACTCACTAACAGCGACTTGCCGAAACGGCGAGGACGACTGAGAAACATATACTTACCGGCGGAATGCGTCATGCGGTAGACGTACTCCGTCTTGTCGATGTACACGTAGTTCTTTTCTCTCAGTTCGGAGAAAGTCTGAATCCCTATGGGGTAGAATTTCAATGCAGGCTGTTCCATTGTCTTCACTTAATTTGTTGAGAAAGCAAATATAAGATTTTTCACCGACAAAATATCACTTTGCCACGGATATTATTAGAGTGCTCTATTTCGTAGTAAAAAAGCCACCGTCGACATTATTGGCAGACGGCGGCTTTATTATTCTGAAACAACCTTCTTGTTGGCCTTTACGCTAAGCGATATTACCATAACGGGTTCTGTACCATTTGCCTGCTGATTTGTACTTGCGACAGAGGTATGGGGTACAGGTAGTTCTTTTTCTCAAATCTCCGGGTTTCTACCAAGACCTTCTCGTAGAATGCCATTTTATCGCCGGAAGGCCCGTACATATTCATCCCGTAAAAGTCTCCTCCTTGTCTATAACCCTCTTGCTCTGCTACCATCCAGCGGCGGACGTCGAAGTAACGGTAACCTTCCGTGTTCAGTTCTACACGGCGTTCACGCCGTATGGCTTCGCGCAAGGCTTCTTGGTCGCCCAATATCTGAGGTTTGATGTCTTTCAGCAAAGGTATGCCTGCCCGCTCCCGTACTTTGTCGATGTATTCCAGTATCCGGGGATCGTTAGGATTGGTTTCCGTCAAGACTTCCGCATACAACAGATAGAAGTCAGCCAGTCTGAAAATGATGGACGGCCTGTACTGTACTTTCGGGTTAGAACCTTGATTATACAGTTTCCGGCATTCACGTTTGAATAGCAAGTAACCTGTCGCCGGGAAGTTACTGGTCTTGTCCGCGCCATTGGCAGAGCCATAATAGAAGTATATGGGATTATTAGACACTTGCCATCTTTTCCCTTGGTAAAATACACTTTGGTAGAAACGAGGTTCACGGTTCATCCACTCGTTATAAATGTCCTGTCCCTCCACTTTCGTAAATCCGGGTTCTGTGGGGTAGAGCGGAGATTCTTCGATGGTAAGTCCGTCTTTCATAAAGAAATCATCCACCAGTTCCTGCATAACCGCTGCTGTCTGGTGACCACTTCTCTCGGAAAACGGGGTGCAGACATAGTCGTACCCCCAACCAGAGACTGCGTTGAAAAAAGTCTTGGAAGAAGCCCAAATGATTTCGTCATTGTATGCCATGAACATATTGTAAAGAGACTGGTCCGGGTCATAATTCCCATCTTTGTCATATTCTTTATAGAGTTCATATTTGCCTTCAGCAAAGGCCAAGAAATTTTCAATGGCCGTTTGCGCCAAATTCCATTTTTGGGGATCTGCGTCCGGGAAAAGCCGTTTACCGTCCGTGTTAGTAACTTGCAGCGCTTCGCTGTAACCACCATTGAAAAGCGGGCTTGCGGCAAGTATGCGTATTTTGGCAATCACCGCATATGCGACTCCCTTCGTCGGGAGTGCCAGCCGATTTTGATCCGTTTCAATGCCACTTAACCCACCTTCTTCATCGATAAGGTCTTGCATCTCACTGCAAACGTATTCCACAACTTCGTCCACACTGTTTCGTGGCAAATCCAGTTCATCCGCATAGGGATCCAGTACCTTGTCGTACAACAACGGAACAGGACCATACAACTCGAACAGCAGGTAGTAATAATACGCCCGGAGAAAGCGCGCTTGCGCCCGCAACTCGGTCAATTCTTCATCATCGATAAAATCCACTTGATCCCCGGCTTGAGGAATGGTATGCGCCTCCGCCAAGAAGATATTGGCTTGCCGAATTAATTGATACAGGGTAGTCCAGCGATGGAAACGGGCATTGCCGGCATTAAATCCTCCTTGTACCTCATAACCGGCTTCCGTCATATCGCCAAAGTTCAGTTCATCGGACAGTGCAGCCCACGGATTGTTCAGTCCCAGGTCGCCACTAACGTCTTTGACGCGGATATTGGAATAGTCGGGAATACCGGTAAAGATGTTGCGATGCCAACGGCGGGCGTAGGCAGGGTTGTTGAAAACTTCTTCTCTTGTCAAGTTGCCGGCCAACTCATCAGATACATCCAGAAAGCTGCAACCGGAGAACACGAAAAGCGCACAGGAAAGTAACAGGTTCTTTATGAATAAATTTAAAGTTTTCATGTCAAGTTACATTTTTAAAAGGTGAATTCTACTCCTAAGGTGAATGTACGGGACAGCGGATAGGCCATACCGTCGTTCTTGTTCCCCATTTCTGGATCCCACAATCCGATGTGATCCCATACGGCGATGTTGTAACCCATTAGATAGACACGGGCAGCCTGCATGGCCATTTTTTGTGCTATCCTGGTTGGGAAGTTGTAACCCAATTCTATATTCTTTAAGCGTAAGAAACTGGCATCACGCAGCCACCAAGTGCTGGCCGCACGGTTATGGAAATTGGAAGAACTGTGCAAGCGCGGGTAGAGTACGTCTTGCCTGGGATTTTCTTCTGTCCAGCGATCCAAGGCTTGAATACGGGTTCCCGAAGTACGGTCTCCCCATGCAAATGGGTGAAATCCGGGTCCATTGGCTTGACCTAATACGGTAGACGTATTGCCTGCTCCCTGAAAAAATATGCTGGCATAAAAACCTTTATAGTCCACATTCAGTCCAAAACCGTAGACCAATTCCGGATTCTTCGGATCAGCGGCATAGCGTGTTTGGTCGTTGGCGTCGATGACACCGTCTTCGTTCAAGTCTTTCAACTTAATATCACCGGGTTCTGTGCTACCTAACGTGGAAACGGGGAGACCCGGCTTCAGCTCATACCTCTTCGTTCCGTCGGCATTCTCTATCACATTGAAATCATCAAAAGTGTAAAGCCCTTCCGCTATGTATAAGTTCCATGAATTCAAACGGCTTCCGGTCATATTCATCCAAGGATGTTTTTGGGGCACTTCATCATATTCTAAGATTTTGTTACGGGCGAAAGTCAGATTTCCGCGGAACGTCAACCGTACATCCCCGAATTTTTCCGCCATAACCAAGCTTGCGTCCACACCTTGGTTGGATACCTTTCCGTAGTTTTCCCATGGGCTCACCCTAAAACCTGCCAAAGACGGAATGGTTCTTCTTTGCAACAGGATGTTGGTTCTAAGATTGTTGAAATAGTCTACTGTCAAGTCTATTTTGTTGTTAAACAGCCCTATATCAAGCCCAACATTGCGTTTGTTCTCTATTTCCCATCCTAAAAGCGGAGCGGCGAAACGAGCTTCTACAATACCATTGCCCACACCGTTCAAGCCACCGTTCGCCCCGATTCCAATGTTGTAACCTCCGGCATCGGTTTTCAAAGTCTCCCTATATAAAAAACGTGCGCCTCCTGTGTCATCATTACCCGTTCGTCCGATAGAGGCTCTAATCTTTATTTTGTTGACAACATCGGTAAAACTGGTCGGCATAAACGGCTCGTTTGTAATCAAGTATGCGATTCCGACAGCTGGGAAGAAGCCGAAGCGGTGGCCGGAAGCGAAAGTCTCACTGCCCGTGTAGCCAAAACTTCCTTCAATGAAGTATCGTTCATCGAAAGAATAGGACGCACGGCCTACAAAACTCTGCTTGCGATATGCCAAGGCTTCATTGTGGTACTGTTGTTCTTTCTGCATATAAAGCACCATAGCGTTGACTTGATGTTTGTCCGCAAACAACCTTCCATAGCTCAACTGTGTCTCAATATAAATTTTCTTATCTCCACTGTTGCTTTCACTCGGGTCGTTCAAAGCGTCTGTACCTTTTACGACCTGTTCGTAAATCAAATTTCCGTTCTCATCTCTCCCAGTCGCATGATAGGCGGAAGTGGTTTTAGTACGGGTCATGGCATATCGAGAATAAGAATCGAAGCTTACGCGTCCCATCCATTTTAGACCTTTGGTGATGAAGTCCAATTTCTGTTCCAGCTTTACCGTTGACTGAATAGATGTCGTCCACTGCTTCTGATATCCTGTATGTGTCAACAGATTATATGGATTTGTAATATTGCTAGTGGGGTCTAAAGGGCTTGAAACAGTACCATCAGAATAATACATCGGTGTCAAATGAGGAGCGGAATACGAAAGTTTTGTGAAAATATTGTCAGTACTTGTCCCCGGCTGGTTGCGTTGGGAGTATTGTCCGCTCAAATCAATGCTGAGCAATGTAGAGTTGGTGATGTCTATGTCGATGTTGCTTCGCAGGTTATAGCGTGTCAGGCCGATATTGGTATCGTAGTCCTCCAAACTGTTGTCTTTAAAGATACCTGCCTCATGGTAATAAGCACCGGATACGAAATAGCGCGCTTTCCCCGATCCTCCTCTGACATTCAAAGTTATACGTTGGTTGAATGTATGATCCCTAAGCATGTCAAACCAATCTGTATCCGGGTATAAATCCGGGTCTTCTCCGGAGGCATACTTGGCGATGAGGTCTTCGGGATACATTTCCGGCAGGCCGTCATTGCGTCGTGCTTCATTGAACAAAGTCATATGGTCAACCGCACCCAACATTTCCGGCAGGCGTGTCGGTGAAGCCATACCAAACTCCCCACGGAATGAGATTCTGGGCTTTTCCGCCCTACCACGTTTGGAGGTAATCAAAATAACGCCGTTGGCACCTTCTGCACCGTAAACAGCCGTAGCGGCGGCATCCTTCAAGACTGTGAACGATTCGATTTCATCCGGCTCGATGTCTTGCATGTTGCGGGGAGCTCCATCCACCAAAACCAAGGGGTCTGTTCCTCCCGCGAAAGAACTGGTACCTCGTATCCAAAATTCTGCATTGTCATTACCCGGCTCGCCATTACGTTGGATAGCAATCAAACCTGCAATTTGACCGGCCAAGTTATTCGTAAGGTTACGGGTAGGAGCCTTGATTTCGTCAGCCGACACTGTATTTACCGAACTGACCACACCGCTTTTCTTCTGTTGGCCATAGCCAATAATTACCACATCCTCCAGTACCTCACTGTCTTCTTTCAGGGTAACGGCAATGGTTTGCCTGCCATCTACCTTGACATCTTGCGTGACATAGCCGACGTATGAGAATTGCAACGTGGCATCAGACGGAGCCATAATGCTGTACAAACCGTCTACATCCGTTATGGAACCTCCGGTGGAACTGCCTTTGATTACAACAGT
This sequence comes from uncultured Bacteroides sp., assembly GCA_944320735.1. GTDB lineage: Bacteria > Bacteroidota > Bacteroidia > Bacteroidales > Bacteroidaceae > Bacteroides. Next base: position 5,386 of record CALUIQ010000020.1, read on the forward strand.
AGCACCAATAAGTGGCATACCGACTTCGTCCTTGACAATACCTCTAACTTCTTGGGATTTTCCTACTGAGGTCGATTTCTTCTTTAGAGTGATTTGTCTGCCGTGAATCTCGTAATCGACCGGCATTCTTCGGAATATTTTCTGCAACACTCCGTTGATATCTTCGTTGTTGACGCTTATCGTCACCTTACGCGAGTCGTCTATGACACCGCCATAGTACAAGAACACATAGTCGCTATGCTCCTGTATGTAACTGAACACCTGCTTGACAGGCGTGTCTGCAAATTCAAAAGTAAACAGCTGATTGCCATCTGGACGTCCTTTGTCCTGCGCATAAGCGGACAAGTCAATAATAAAAAATATAAAGAATGCGATGGTTTTAAACATATTAACCACCCAATGTTTTCTGTTGGTATTATTTTTCATACATTTGTACTTTGATTGGTAGTAAGAGGTTACGAGACTCTTCCTATTTTTCTACTTCCGGATGATACGGCCATATCGTCCGGTTTTTTTGTTTTTCATATCGAAGCGTCCGGCCTGTCTACAGGCGGAACACGTGTGCGTGATTCAATTCTTCTGGTTCTTTCTCATAGGCATGTGTGTGTTTATGGGTTCGACATTGTTTGGTT
>CALUIQ010000021.1 GCA_944320735.1 uncultured Bacteroides sp.
AAAAGGACGCCCAAAGGGTTGGCAAGGATACTTATGTGTTTACCGTTCTCGGCACACGCTCCAATAACGGAACCGAATTCTCGACTCGCCCCGTCAACATAACTCTCTACCTCGATTTCGGGGAAACCCAAGGAGAAGGCGTTGGCGTCGAATGGATACGTTCCTTGGAACGTTTGGAAGAACAAAAATAGCCCGATTCTTCCTTGCCAACTCACTTTTTTAGGGCTTAGCGAGGAAGAATCGAAAAAATTGGGCTTTCTTTTGAGTGAAATCGCTTTTACGTTCGTTTATATTGAAAAATAGAGAATTAAATTTATTGTTAAACTTAAAAAGTCTGCTATGAGACAAAGAGACAGATTTTTATTGCTTTTAGCATTGGCCAGCCTGCCGATAGGCAAGGTTGTGGCAGAGGAATCGGTAGGCATGTCGTCCAGTCCGATTCAGCAGGAAGTCCGGCAAAGTTCTGTAAGAATAACCGGAACGGTAGTAGATGCACAAGGAGAGCCGGTCATCGGTGCTTCTGTGATGGAGAAGGGTACCAACAATGGCGTAATAACGGACATTGATGGTAATTTCATCTTGAATGTTTCGGCGGGAAGTACGTTGCAGATTTCGTATGTGGGATTTGTTACTCAGGAATTTGCTATAGGAAGTCAACGTACCTTTCAAGTTGTTTTGAAGGAAGATACGGAAATGTTGGACGAAGTGGTCGTAATCGGTTATGGTTCGGTCAAAAAATCAGATTTGACAGGCTCTGTTGCTTCAGTTGATACGGAAGATTTGATAAGAGGTGGGCGTACGGACGCTGTAGGTGCCATGCAGGGTGTTCTTCCAGGTGTTCAGATTCAACGTTCCAACAATAAACCCGGTGGTGAATACAATATATTGATTCGTGGTTTGAATACGATTAGCGGTAGTACTTCTCCCTTGGTTGTTGTGGATGGAGTTATTGGCGCTTCTCTTTCAAACTTGAATCCGGATGATATTGAAAAGATTGACATCTTAAAGGATGCTTCATCTACTGCAATTTATGGATCACGCGCTACGAACGGTGTGGTTATGATTACAACTAAGCGCGGTCAGAAAGGAAAGGTTCAAATTGATTATAGCGGTTATGCCGGTTTCCGTAAATATACTCATATGCCCGATATGATGTCAGGTGATGAATATGTTCAATTAGCCCGTGAGGCAGCAAGAGCTCAAAACAATAATGTCTATAAGGATGATAGTGACATCTTTACTGCGTCGGAATTAAGAGCCATAGAAGATGGGAATTATTATGATTGGGTGGATGCGGTATCTTCATCGGCGTTTATGACCAATCATAGCATATCTGCAACGGGTGGTAATGATATGGCTACGTATGCGTTGTCTGCCGGCTATTATTATGAAGATGGTATCTTGAATCCGCAAGAATATCAGCGTTATAATCTGAGAGCTGTAATAGATGTAAATCCTAACGAGCATTTTAAATTTGGTATAAATATGTATGGGACTCACTCCGTGCGTGATACCGGTAACTCAGACTTGCTTCAAGACGCTTTCCGTTTGCGCCCAACTTATCATCCGACAGATTTGATAACGGGTGAAGAAGTGTGGTCATATTCCAACGGACAGTTCAATGCAGTGACGGCTCAGAAAAATGAATATAACAAGACCAAAAAGTATAATATGCTTGGTAATATCTACTTGGCGATTATGCCGATTAAAGGTTTGACTTTGAAGACAACTTTCTCGCCTAATATCAATATTGAGGAGATTGGACAGTATCGTGGCAGATATACCAAAGCCAATAAAGGTACAAATGACGCCACGAGTAACTATGCCAAGAATAGCTATGTAGATTGGGTATGGGATAATCAGATTACCTATAATTTGCAGAAGAATGACCATCGTTTGGATGTGACAGGCGTATTTTCTATGCAACAAACACAAGACGAATTGTTGAGAGGCATTGGTAACGGACTTTCTTATAATTCGTTGTGGTATAATTTGGCAGGTGGTGCCAATAGTAATTCTTCCACTTCCGGATTTACAAAAACCAATTTGATGTCTTATTTGGCTCGTGCAAACTATGTTTGGAAAGATCGGTATTTTGTAACGGCAAGTATCCGTTTTGACGGCTCCTCTAAGCTGGCTGAAGGCAACAAGTGGGGGGCATTTTCTTCTGCCGCATTGGCTTGGAGAATTTCCGGTGAAGAGTTTATGAAAGATTTGACTTGGTTGAGTAACTTGAAGCTAAGATTGAGTTTTGGTCAGACTGGTAATGACAATGTAAGTGCTTATCAGACACAAGGCTCTATCAGTGGTGCCAAATATTATACTTTTGGAACAAGTGACTTGATTGGATACGTGCCCAATAACTTGCGTAATTTGGATTTGGGTTGGGAGCGTACAACAGAATGGAACGTTGGTTTGGATTTTGGTTTCTTAAATAATCGTATTTCTGGTAGCTTTGAATATTATAATCGTCTGACCAAGGACTTGATTATGAACAAAACCGTTCCGGTAACCACGGGTTATTCCTCTGTAAAAGCCAATGTGGGTTCTGTGCGTAATACTGGTTTTGAAGCTATTATTAATTCTGAGAATATTCGTACAAGAGATTTCTCATGGACTACAAGCCTGAATTTTGCATATAATAAAAATAAGATAGTAGACTTGCAGTACAAGGAAGATTTGAGCTCACGTGGTGAATCGCTTGCTGGAATGGAAGGTGATTTCAGTAATCTTTGGATTATAGGTCAGCCGGTGGACATAAACTATAATACGATAACCGCAGGTGTATGGCAATTGGATGAGGCTGAAGAGGCTGCTAAATACGGTTGTCGCCCCGGACAGTACAAACCTTTGGATTTGGATGGAAATGGCGTAATAGATGACGCTGACCGCGTGATTGATGGCAAGCGTACTCCGGATTGGACGGGAGGTATGACCAATGTCTTCACTTATAAGGAATTTGACTTGTCTTTCCAATTGTCATTCCAAACAGGTGCCAAAATGAGAAACCAATTCTATGTATCTTATGCTTTGGAAAATAACAACCAGAATTTTAATAATCTGAGAAAAGACTATTGGACTCCGGAAAATCCGACCAACTCATCAGCTCAGCCGAGTAATATGGGTACCTATCGTGATTATCGAGGTTCGTGGGGAAACACCAAGGCTGCAATGTCACATACGATGTCTTCGAGTGACTTCTTGAAGGTTTCTTATATCTCTTTGGGGTATACATTTAAGCCGGAATTGCTTCGGAAGATTAATTTAAGTAAACTTCGTTTGTATTGTACGGTTCAGAATCCTTTCTTGTGGTGTGCGGACAATGTGGTTGATCCGGAACAACTTTCTACCAGCATCAACACATCCGATGTGATTACGCGTAATGTAATATTCGGTCTTAATCTTTCATTCTAAACAGATTAATTATGAGAACAAAAAATATACTAACAAAAACGTGCTTGGCGGTATCTTTGTTTGCCGTGGCAGGTTGCTCTTCCTTTTTGGACGAAGAGAACATTGCAAGCCAGTCTGCTGAACAATTTTACTCTACAGCTGATGGTTATGAAACATTGATTACCGGTGCTTATTCGACCTTGAAATCAGTGTATAACACTACTAATTACTTTCAATTAACCCAACTGGGAACAGACTTGGGTACTCAAAATGATGGAACGTCTACCAATGTATTGAATCAATATACCGTGGATTATGCCATAGATAACGATGCAGTATATAGTCAGTGGAAAGCACTCTATGAGGCTTTGAAGAATGTCAATGCCGCCATTAATCGAGCGGCTTCTGTGAAAACGACAGATGAGGATATCTTTGAAGGTATTGATTCGGATATACTTGCTCAAAGAGTAGCGGAAGCAAAGTTCCTACGAGCTTTGTATTTGTTCGAAATCGTTAAGAATTGGGGAAAAGCACCTTTGATTCTGGAAGAGCCAACTTCGCCTTCTACAACAGCGGAATTGAATAGTGGAACGGATTTCTATACTCAAATCTTGGCAGACCTTCAAGATGTTTTGGATTCATCGTTGCCCGAAAAACAACCGACATCCGAATACGGGCGCGTGTCAAAGGCTGCGGCGAAACATTTACGGGCATTGGTTTATCTAACACGTGGTTATCAAGATTATGCTGATCCGAATGATTTTCAGAATGCATATAACGATGCGGTCGATGTAATAAATAACTCGGGGCATCAGTTGTTGAGTGATTATGCAGAAGTTCATCGGCAATCCAATGAAGTGAATGATGAAATAATCTTTCCAATAAGTTTCTCTACCGGGACAGGATGGAATACGAATATACAGACTGAATTTTATTTGTTCGTATACCGAGAAGGTTGGTCTGACATTAGTTTTTCTTCAATCTATGGAAATGATTACGCATCGGTTATGCCTACTAAATATGCATATACATTGTTCGATTGGAAGAATGACAGACGTACGGAAGTTACGTTTATGAGTCCATTGAATGGTGATCCTGCGACTTCTACTGATGGTACGAACCGGGGAAAACCTTGGTTTGAAAGTACGGTAGGAGCGACAGTTCCCGTAGGAGAACCTGT
>CALUIQ010000022.1 GCA_944320735.1 uncultured Bacteroides sp.
TCATCGAGCACGCGCAGGAATTCTTGTCCTACGGCTCCGCTTGCTCCAACAATTGCTACTTTCATTTCTTTATTGCTTTAGTGGTTTATTAAAATGTCAATTCAAGGCGCAAATTTACAACATTCTGTGATTATAACGATGGAAGTCGTTTTTATTTTTGATAAAAACATGCCTGGTTTGTAGGACGATTGGCGGCGGATGGCGGAAAGCATTGCTTTCGCCCTCGGAAAGCATTGCTTTTGTCCTCGGAAAACGGTGCTTTTGTCCTTGTAAAGCAGTGCTTTCTGCCAGAGAAAAGCGGGCGTTTTGTTGAAAGTAGGCGGGGAGGGTAGTGTGGAGTGAAAATTTTTTTGCTATTTTTGCACAAGAAATCAAAAAGACGCAAGCCTATGGAATGGTTAGACTTCAGTTTGAAACTTCCCGTGACCGACCCTACATGGATTTTCCTCCTTGTACTGCTCATCATTTTGTTTGCGCCCATCCTGCTGACCAAGTTGCGCATCCCCCACATCATCGGCATGATTCTAGCCGGACTGGCCATCGGTGAGCATGGGTTCAACATCCTGGTGCGCGACAGCAGTTTCGAGCTTTTTGGCAAGGTAGGTGTTTACTATATCATGTTTCTGGCGGGCTTGGAGATGAACATGGCCGACTTCAAGAAGAACCGTGGCAAAGCAGTGGCGTTGGGCTTGCTGGCTTTCATCATTCCCATCAGCATCGGTATGGTGACCAATGTGCTCTTGCTCAAGTACAGCCTCATCACTTCTATCCTGCTGGCCAGTATGTATGCCTCGCATACGCTGGTGGCTTACCCCATCGTGATACGTTACGGCATCTCCCGCCAACGCAGCGTGAGCATCGCCGTGGGAGGTACGGCGGTGACGGATACGCTGACCCTGCTCGTGCTGGCCGTCATCAGCGGAGTGTTCAAAGGCGAGAGCGGCGGGCTGTTCTGGCTATGGCTCATCGTGCGTTTCATCGTCCTCGGCATCGTGCTGACGTACGCCATTCCTCGCATCGGGCGTTGGTTTTTCCGGCGCTATGATGATGGGGTGATGCAATACATCTTCGTGCTGGCCCTGGTTTTCCTCGGCGCGGGGCTGATGGAGCTGATTGGCATGGAAGGCATCTTGGGCGCATTCCTCGTGGGCTTGTTGCTGAACAGGCTCATCCCGCACGTGTCGCCACTGATGAGCCACCTGGAGTTTGTGGGCAACGCGCTCTTCATCCCCTACTTCCTGATTGGTGTAGGGATGCTGATAGACGTGCATGCCATCTTTGGTGAAGGCGATGCGCTAAAGGTGGCTGGAGTGATGATTGTGGTCGCTTTGGTGGGCAAGTGGATTGCCTCCTGGCTGACGCAGAAGATATACCGTATGTCCGTTCTGGAGCGGGAACTGATGTTCGGGTTGAGCAACGCGCAGGCGGCGGCCACCTTGGCGGCGGTGTTGGTGGGTTATCAGATTATCCTGCCCGACGGAAGCCGCCTGCTAAATGAAGACGTACTGAACGGAACGGTGCTGCTCATCCTCGTGACGTGCATCGTCAGCTCTTTCACCACCGAACGAGCCGCCCGACGGATGGCGATGGACGAAGCCGCTCCCGAGGAGGAGGAAGACCGTCGGCAAACGCCTGAAAAGATATTGATACCTATCGCCAATCCGGCCACCATCGACTATCTGATGAACCTGGCCTTGGTGATACGCGACCCCAAGCAGAAGGACAACCTGGTGGCCTTGAACGTCATCAACGACCACACTTCCTCCGACCGCTTGGAGCAACAAGGCAAACGCCACCTGGAGCGGGCGGCCAAGATAACAGCATCTGCGGGTGTACAACTGAGCTGCATCAGCCGCTACGACCTCAACATCGCGGCGGGCATCACCCATACCGCCCGCGAGAATAATGTGACCGACGTCATCATCGGCCTGCACTACAAAGTGAACATCGTGGATTCGTTCTTCGGAATGCTGACCGAAAATCTGCTGAAAGGCCTCCACCGCGAGGTGATGGTAGCGCGCTTCCTGATGCCCATCAACACCCTGCGGCGCATCATCGTGGCTGTGCCGCCCAAGGCGGAATATGAGGCGGGGTTCGGCAAGTGGGTGGAGCACTTCTGCCGGATGGGGGGGACGCTGGGATGCCGGGTACACTTCTTCGCGAACGAGCAAACGACGCGTTACCTGCAAGCCTTGGTGGGGAAGAAATACGGCGGCACGCTGACGGAATTCTCACGCCTGGACGACTGGGGGGACTTGCTGCTGCTGACGGGGCAGGTGAACTACGACCATCTGCTGGTGGTGGTCAGCGCGCGCCGGGGCTCCATCTCGTACGACAGCTCGCTGGAGAAATTGCCCGGACAACTGGGCAAGTACTTCACGAACAACAGCCTGATAGTGGTCTATCCCGACCAGCTGGGCGACCCGCAGGAGGTCATCTCTTTCTCGAACCCGCAAGGCATAGGCGGAAGCCAGCCTTACGAGAAGGTGGGACGATGGTTCTACAAATGGTTCAAAAGCAATGACAAATGATTGTTTTAATTTATAGGAGTTAAAGGGAGTTATGCCTTCGGCAGGAGTTAAAAGGAGTTAGAAGCCGATACCTTTTTCTATTGGCCTATAACTCCAGGCGAAGCCCTAACTCCTTTTAACTCCTTGAAATAACTCCTAAAAATTAAAATAGTAAATTGTAAATTGTTAAATGATAAATGAATAGGATGGAGGATTGGAAACAACGGACTCGCCTGCTGCTGGGCGATGAAAAGATAGGGCGCATGAGGGATGCCCGGGTAGTGGTAGTGGGATTGGGCGGAGTAGGCGCATACGCGGCCGAGATGCTGTGCCGGGCCGGCGTGGGGCATCTGACGCTGGTGGACGCCGACACCGTGCAACCGACCAACCTGAACCGCCAGCTGCCGGCCTTGCACTCTACTTTAGGGCGACCGAAAGCGGACGTGTTGGCGGAACGCCTGCGCGACATCAATCCGGAAATCGACCTGGACGTACTGCTCGTATTCCTGAAGGAGGAGCAAATACCCGAACTGCTGGACGCGGGGCGGTTTGACTTCGTGGTGGACGCCATCGACACGTTGGCGCCCAAATGCCACTTGATAGCCGAAGCCCTGCGGCGGCGCATCCGCATCATCTCGAGCATGGGAGCGGGCGCCAAGAGCGACATCACGCAGGTGCGCTTTGCCGACATCGGGGACACGTACCACTGCGGGCTGAGCAAGGCGGTCAGGAAACGCTTGCAGAAGATGGGCATCCGACACAAACTGCCGGTGGTGTTCAGCACCGAACAGGCCGACCCGCACGCCGTGCTGCTGACGGAGGACGAACGGAACAAGAAGTCGACCTGCGGCACGGTGAGCTACATGCCCGCCGTCTTCGGCTGCTACCTGGCGGAATACGTCATCAGGAGACTATGACTTATTAAATGAAGAATGGAACTGGATGGGCACAATGGCACGCAGATGACGCAGACGGGCGCAGATAAACGCAGACAATTTTAATAAAAGCTCCGTGTCTCCGTGACTCTGTGTTCTAATTTTGATAATCCGCGGATGAAAAATAGTAAATTGTAAATTGTTAAATAGTAAATGAGTAGGTGATACGATTAGAAGGTATAAACAAGAGTTTCGGGGACTTGCAAGTGCTGCGCGACGTCAGCCTGGAGATAGCGAAAGGCGAGGTGGTGAGCATCGTGGGACCCAGCGGGGCGGGAAAGACAACCCTGCTACAGATTATCGGGACGCTGGACCGGCCGGACAGCGGCACGGTTTGCATTGACGGCGTGGCGGTGGACCGGATGAAGGAACGCGAGCTTTCCGCCTTCCGCAACCGCCGCATCGGCTTCGTCTTCCAGTTCCACCAGTTGCTGCCCGAATTCACGGCTTTGGAAAACGTGATGATACCCGCCTTGATTGCCGGATGCGCCAAGACGGACGCACGCACGGCCGCACTGGACATGCTGAAGCTGCTGGGACTGGCCGAGCGTGCCGCGCATAAACCCAATGAGTTGTCCGGCGGGGAGAAGCAACGGGTGGCCGTGGCGCGCGCGCTCATCAACCGTCCCGCCGTCGTATTGGCCGATGAGCCATCGGGCAGCCTGGACAGCCACAACAAGGCGGAGCTGCACCAACTCTTCTTTGACCTGCGCGACCGCTTGGGCCAGACGTTCGTCATCGTGACGCACGACGAGACCTTGGCCGCACTGACCGACCGGACGCTGCACATGAAGGACGGGAGAATCTTATCGAATGAAGAATTTATTGAATGATGAATGAAGAATTTTTCAGCCGCAGATGACGCGGATGACACAGATTTTTAAAGGGGCTTCGCCCTGTCACCCTGAGCATGGTCGAAGGGTCTCACGTAGCGCATACTCAGCATTATGTGAGATGTCATTAATCATTAACCATTAATCATTAAAAATCCTCCGCGTCATCCGCGTCATCTGCGGACGAAAAATAGTAAACAGTAAACAAACAAGATGAAAAAGAGATTTTTTAGCATCGTATTGGCACTGACCCTGACGGGAGCAACCACGGCGGAGGAATTTCCGCTGACGAAGTATGTCGACCTGCGCATCGGAAGCGAGGGACTGGGACGTGTGTTCATCGGGCCGACCTGCCCCTTCGGCATGGTGAAGCCGTCGCCCGACTGCACGCCCGCGCCCAACAACGGCTGGGATCCGATGCCCACACGGGTGGACGGATTCGCGCAGACGCACATCAGCGGGACGGGAGGCGGACAGAAGTATGGCAACATCCTGGTGCAGCCGTTCTGCACGGGCATGGACCGAATCGACCATTACTTCCACCGTGCGGAAGAGGACTTCTCCTTGGGCTACTACACGACACGCTACGCGGAGAACGGCATCCGCACGGAGATAACCACCGCACCGCGGGCTTCGCTCTACCGTTTCACCTATCCCGAGGACTCGCTGCAGTCGCTGGCCATCGACGCGGGCTTCTTCCTGGGCGAGAACCCGGTGCCGGACGCTCGCGAGGCGCAACAGTTCGTGGGCTCGGAGGTGAACATCATCAGCGACACGGAGGTGGAGGGCTACAGCCGCATCCGGGGCGGATGGAACAACGGGAGGGCGTACACGGTCTACTTCTACGCACAGACCGACCGGCCTTTCGTGCAGACGGCCACTTGGAAGGGCGACAGCATCCATGCCGACCGGAAGGAGCAATTCGACTCGTACCAAAAGACAGGAGCCTTGCTGCGCTTCGACGGCGAAAGCAACCAAGTGCGACTGAAAGTGGGCATCTCCTTCGTCAGCACCGGACGAGCCAAGCACAACGCCCACGCCGACCTGCTCAACTGGTCGTTCGAGGAGACGCACCGCCGCCTGCTGACCGAGTGGGAACACCTGTTGAGCCGCATCGAGATAGCGGACGACACGCCGGACGAACGCAAGCGCATGTTCTACACCGCCATCTACCACGCCCTGATGATGCCCGCCGACCGCACGGGCGAAAACCCACTGTGGAACGACCCGCAGCCCTACTATGACGACTACTATGCCATCTGGGACACGTACCGCACCAGCACGCCCCTCGTCACGCTCATCGACCCGAAACGGGAGGCCAGCTTGGTACAATCTCTCCTTTATATATATAAGCGCGACGGCTACCTGCCCGACGCACGCAGCGGCAACTGCAACGGACGCACGCAGGGAGGCTCGAACGCGGAAATCATGATTGCGGACGCTTACGTGAAGGGACTGACGGGCATCGACTGGGACCTCGCCCTGGAAGCCATGCTGAAGGATGCTACCGTGGATCCGGGCGGACACCACGAGGCGGAAGGCCGGGGCGGACTGGACGAATACCTCCGCCTGGGCTACGTGCCGTGGGGCATCCCGCGCGCCGGCAACCGCACCGTGGAGTACAGCTACTGCGACTACGCCATCCATCTCGTGGCGAAAGGGCTGGGAAAGGCCGAACTGGCGGAACACTACCTCAGACAAAGCGGAAACTGGAAGAACCTGTGGCGCTCCGACTACGAGCACGATGGCTCGCGGGGCTTCATCCTGCCGCGCGACGCCGAAGGCAACTGGCTGGACAGCCTCGTATATGGCCACAGCCGCATCCGCAAGCCGAAGTACGTCTATACGCCCACTACCTCGGAAGGTCCGTGGTACACGCCGTGGTGGGACACGTTCTTCTACGAAGGCAGCTCGTGGGAATACTCGCTCAGCGTGCCCCACGACGTGCCGGGACTCATCGCGATGTGTGGCGGGGCGGAAGCCTTCGAGCGGCGGCTGGACACGTTCTTCGACCACGGCTACTACAACGTCAACAACGAGCCTGCCTTCCTCACGCCCTACCTCTACCACTGGATAGGACGACCCGACCGCAGCTCGGACCGCGCGCGAGCCATCGTCGACCGTCACTTCAGCCACCGTCCGGACGGCATACCGGGGCGTGACGATGCGGGTGCCATGTCCTCGTGGCTGGCGTTCCACATGATGCCCCTCTACCCCAACGGCGGGCAGGACTATTACCTCATCCACACGCCGATGCTGCGGGAGGTCACGTTCCACCTGGCAGGCGGCAAGGACTTCACCATCATCGCCGACGGCCTGTCGGAGAAGAACCGCTACATCGTCTCCGCCACGCTCAATGGGGTAGACTACCCCTACTCCGCCCTGCGCCACGCCACGCTGACGAAAGGCGGCACGTTGGTACTGAAGATGGGCGACAAGCCCGGACAGTGGGGGAAGGAGATGTTTGAGAACGAAAAATGATAATTTAGCTGTTAAATGAAGAATGATGAATTAAGAATGAAAAATTGAGGAAATCAACTCCCCTCCTTCCGGAAGGAGGGGTGCCCAACGGGCGGGGTGGTAGGAAAAGAATGGTTCGACTTATTTAAAAATAGGAGTCGCTTACGCGGCATATTTCTCCTACCACCTCCCCCTACGGGTACTCCTCCTTCCGGAAGGAGGAGAGTTCCTATTACCATTCTTCATTCATCATTAATCATTCATCATTCTGTTATGTCGAGCTTGTCGAGACATCTCACATAATGCTAAGTATGCACTACGTGAGACCCCTCGACCATGCTCGGGGTGACAGGGCGAAGCCCCTTTAAAAAATCCGTGTTATCCGCGTCATCTGCGGCTGAAAAATAAAACACACAGTTAATAAAACCATAAACTTATGACAAAAAGACTATTTACCCTATTGACTTTCGCCCTGCTGACATTCGGCGCCGCGGCGCAGACCGTGCCGGACACGCTGCTGTTCGTCTTCAAGCTGCACGGGCAGACGCGGCGGTTCGAGATGAGCTTCGAGCAGCGGCAGGACAGCATCCGCCTCACCTGGGGCATCGAACGCAAACTGAAGTGGCTGAGCGGCACCTACACGATGACGCCGGAAGGCGTGGAGAACGGTACCTCGCTCAGCTTCCTGCAACCGGAGGACAAGCGGCATGTCGTGATGCCCACCGCAGAGACCGTCTACCTCATCGGCCGCAAGGCGTACCGCACGCTGAAGGCTACCCGACGGATGGCTTACAACCAAACGACCTACCGCCTGCTGGACACGGACCGGGAAGCACTGGGCAGGCCCCTGCTGCACGTGCGGGACGAGGCGGAAGGCGAGGAGATGTGGATACTGGACAATCCCGCCCTGCCGCTCGTCTGGCAGATGAAGAATAACCCGTTGGAGATAAACTGGACGGTGCAGACGATGGAGTAAGCCGCCCGTGGGAAATCTGCGGGAAAAACTTCCGTAGTGAAAATATATGCGTATATTTGCAGCAAATATAGAAATAAAAGACAAACAAATGGACAATATTATAATAACAGAAGATGACCAAAAACAGATGTATTTGGAGAGTCGCAAGAAATGTGCCGGGTTCTTTTTTACATTAGCCCAGTTAGTCTTTACGGCTTTTGTCATCGGAGCTTTAGCCGTATTCTTCAGTGATTTCAAATTCACGTGGCGCTGTGCAGCCATGCTTGGTTTTGGCCTTATATCCGTATTCGCACTGTATAAATCCGGTAGATTGTTTTTCAATATCAATATAACCAATAAGGAGGAAAACTTATGAATGCAGGTCTTGTCATTATGGGAGTTATAGCCTTTTGTTCCGTGGCGTTCTACCTCATCGCCCGAACGGATAAAGGCCGTAAATGGTTGTTGGGTGAACACTAAAGAATGTAGCTGCCCACAAGAAATCAGGAAGGCACAGTGCCCTACATCATCAATCAGGTAGGACGCTGTGCCTTTTGTGTATACTCGTCAGTCGGCTATGAGCCTGGTGAGATACTGCCGCAAGTCCGCCCAACGGTAGTAAGGTCCGGAGAGGGGAGACAGGCCGGAAAGTCGCGCTTCGCGCTCGTTGTGGAGCAACAGCACCAGCACGTCGCCGTCCGCGTGGCGGCGGAAGAAGACGAGCTGCAGGTTGGCCGCCATGGGCGACACGTGGTAGTCCTGCCAGGCAAGGTGGAACCGTTCGGGATCGACCTCGCGCCCGTCGCATCCTTCCACGCCCATCAGCGCCAACAGGCGGATGAGGTGGGTGTCGTGCCCAAAGCGCAGGTGGGCGCACGGACGGTCGGAGGCCAGGGCATGGTCGGCACTCTGCACGATATTGCGCAGCAGGTTGGTGGCCTGCCGGGGCATCAACCCACGATTCAGCGGGGCGCAGGCGTTGCAGACGTACATACGGGCGTTGACCAACCGCCAAAGGTCGAACAGTTCGTCGTAAGTGAAGAGGTCGAAGAAGCTGACGCCCCGCAAGTGGTCGCAGTTCTGCATGTCGATGGCTATCCAATAGAGCCCGTCCATCAGGGAGCGGGATTCGGCCTCCGTCAGGCGGGAAGGCTCGTCCAGCAATGCGCTGATGAAGCGGGCAGGTTGGATATGCTCCCGCTCGAACTGTCGCAAGCCGGCACGCCAAGCCGCCGTGTCACTGCAGAAAGCTTCGGCCTCGGGCGAAGTGTGGGCGATGTAGTCCATATACTTCCCATAGGCGCGGCGGCTCACCCGCAAGGCGGGATTCTGTTCCTTCAGGGCTTCCGTAAAGTAACTCATACTCATCGCGCAACGCAACGACGTGGACGAGCGGGCATCCACCTCGGCACTGTCGGCAAAGACTTCAGGATAGGCGCGGTACATACGCAGGGCGATGTCACGGTGCTGCCGCTCGCCCAGGGGGGTGATGTTGCCGCTACGTCCGCGGGCATCGTCCCACACCACGTGCAGGCGACGGCGCACGTCCTCACCCAGCGGAGTCAGTCCCTTGCACTGATGGAGGGAATCGAACACGTCCACCACCACTTTGTAGTGCTCGTCCGCCGTGCGCCAACGGGAGCCGTGACGGCCATAGTGGGAGATGTAGACTGGCTCGTAGCCTTCGGGAGCCGGCGTCCGCACGGCGTCGTCAGGGGCGGGATAGGCATAATAGATACTGCCCAACTGTTCGGGCGTGGGTTTCGTCTGCGCGGAAGCGGCAACAGCCATGCACAGGACGGCAAGGATAAGGAGTAGTTTTCTTGTTTTCATATTGTGATTGTTTTTCTAATGATAATTTATCGTGGCGTATGTTGTCTGATTTTTCAGCCGCAGATGACACGGAGGACGCAGATTTTTTATTTATAGGAGTTAGAAGTAGTTATGCTTTCGGCAGGAGTTAAAGGGAGTTAGAAGCCGATACTTTTTTCTATTGGCCTATAACTCTGTGCGAAGCCCTAACTCCTTTTAACTCCCGATAACTTCTAAAAATATAAAATCCGTGTCATCCGTGTCATCTGCGGATGAAAAATAAACACACAGTTAATTCACCGTTACTTCGGCGTTGACTTTCTTCAGCAACTGACCGGAAGCGGCAGCGGGACGTTCGTCGCCCCACGTCAGGCGCGGACGGTTGATGAAGATGTCGCTGGCGGTGTCGATGTAGAAGCCGTAGACCCGGTCGTGCACAAAGCCTTCGCCGTCGCACGGACGCTTGTCGTACACGCCGCCGGGGTAACCGGTGCGCTTCAACAGATGGATGTCCACATCGTCAAAGTAGACGTGGTTCACCTTGCCCGGCACGTCGCCACCCACGAAAACACCGTTCTCGCTAATGCACTTGATGCGGCTGAACCAAATGCGGCTCACCTCGCCGCAACTGCCCTTCGTGGCTCCTTTCGGGAAACGCCATCCGG
This sequence comes from uncultured Bacteroides sp., assembly GCA_944320735.1. Lineage (GTDB taxonomy): Bacteria > Bacteroidota > Bacteroidia > Bacteroidales > Bacteroidaceae > Bacteroides. The sequence continues at coordinate 10,171 of CALUIQ010000022.1, forward strand.
CATCCTTGTGGTTGCCCACGGCACGCGGATAGGACGTGACGTAGATAGGCTCGGCCTTGCCCCACCACA
>CALUIQ010000023.1 GCA_944320735.1 uncultured Bacteroides sp.
ATGTCGGAATGAGGCGACTCGAACGCCCGACCCCTACGTCCCGAACGTAGTGCGCTACCAACTGCGCTACATTCCGATACCCTTTCGGGAATTGTGGTGCCACCAGGAATCGAACCGGGGACACAAGGATTTTCAGTCCTTTGCTCTACCAACTGAGCTATGGCACCAATCGCTTTCGTTTGATTGCGGGTGCAAAGGTAAGTCTTTTTTTTGATACTGCAAGGCTTTCTCCGGAAAAATATAAAAAAAGACGCCTTTTGCGAAGAAAGACGCCTTTTTTATCTGATTTAATCCATCGTTATCAGTCGATATTCGGATTGATGCTGTGCCACTGGTCAACGGGAGGAAGCACGCCCATAGCAATCACCTCGTCACGCAACGAGCAGAGGTGACCGTAGCTCTTCTTCAGGTCTTCCATCTCCTCCGGAGTGCCCACTACCTCTTCGTAAGCGCAGCCGTTCTTCGTGATAGTTACTTCCATAGCCATCATGATGTGGTCGAAGCCCTTGAATGAGCAGTAACGACCTGCAGGCCAGTTGAACGGCTTGCCACCCATAGCAGCGGCAATCATCTCAATAGATACGTATGCGGGGCTTTGGAAAGAAGAACGTCCACGCAAAGCAATGATGTTGGAACCGCCCTTGATTACCTTCTGCTGAATTTCGGCCCATTGTTCCTTGGTCAGTTCGGGCGTGCCGATGATGTCTGTCAGCGGCTTGCCATCTACCGTCGCCGTAGAAGCGAATACGGCCATTTGCTCACCATGGCCACCGTATGTACGGCAGTTTTGAATCTTGTCGGGGCTCATATGGAAGTGCTTAGCCAGTTCGCTACGCAGACGAGTGCTGTCCAAACCGGCAAGCGTAGTAACTTGAGACGGTTTCAGACCTGAATACAACAGCGTAATCAAGCCCGTAATGTCAGCGGGGTTGAAGATGACAACCACGTGTTTTACGTCGGGGCAATATGCCTTCAAGTTCTTACCAAACTCTTCAGCGATAGCGGCATTTCCTTTCAACAGATCCTCACGGGTCATACCGGCCTTGCGGGCAGCACCACCAGAAGACACAACATATTTAGCATCGGTCAAAGCTTCCTTAATGTCGGAGGTGAAGGTCAGGTTCACTCCTTCGAAGCCACAGTGGAAGATTTCTTCAGCCACACCTTCCAAACCTTGAGCGTACGGGTCGTACAAGCAGATGTTGGGAGTCAGGTGCATCATAATGGCTGTTTGAGCCATGTTAGAACCAATCATACCGGCTGCGCCGACGATGGTCAATTTTTCATTCGTAAGAAATTCCATAATCTTATTTTATTTAAAGGTGAATAAAATGTCATCATTTGATTTTGCCCCGCAAAGATAACGTTTTTCTTCGACATTTGTTCATATAAAAAAGTTATCTTTTGGGTTGAAATGTTATTGCGATTCCTTACCTTTGCAAAAATGTATATTCTATGGAGATAAACTTAGGTAAATTCAATACGTTACGAGTAGTCAAAGAGGTAGACTTCGGCATGTACCTCGACGGAGGAATGGAGGGAGAGATTCTGCTCCCCAAGCGTTATGTACCTCAAGGATGCAAACCGGGAGACGAATTGCGGGTGTTTCTTTATTTGGACCAAGAGGAGCGGCTGATAGCCACCACTCAAACGCCTTTGGCGCAGGTGGGTGAATTTGCATATTTGGAAGTGGCTTGGGTCAATCAGTACGGGGCATTTCTGAACTGGGGACTGATGAAAGACCTTTTTGTACCCTTCCGCGAACAAAAAGCCCCCATGGAGGTAGGAAAGAGATATATGGTTCACGTACATTTGGATGAAGAGAGTTTCCGAATTGCTGCCTCGGCCAAGGTGGAACATTATTTGTCGAAAGAGCGACCTACTTACGAACCCGGACAAGAGGTAGACGTGATTGTCTGGCAAAAGACGGAATTAGGCTATAAGGCGATAGTAAACAACAGTCACGCCGGCTTGTTCTATGAAAACGAGCTTTTCCAACCTCTCCATATAGGCAAGAAAGCCAAGGCATACATCAAACAAGTGCGCGAAGACGGGAAGATAGACCTTGCCCTGCAAAAGATAGGACAAGCCAAAGTGGAAGATTTCTCCTCCACCTTGTTGGAACACTTACGCCACAATGGCGGACATACGCACTTGAATGACAAAAGCCCCGCCGAAGAAATTTATGCCTTGTTTGGTGTCAGCAAAAAGACGTTCAAGAAAGCAGTTGGAGACTTGTACAAGAAACGGCTCATCACATTGCTGGAAGACGGCATCAAGCTGATTTAATTTTTTAGGAGTTAGAAGGAGTTATGCCTTTGGCAGGAGTTAAAGGGAGTTAGAAGCCGATACCCTTTTCTATTGACCTACAACTCCGAGCGAAGCCCTAACTCCTTTTAACTCCCGATAACTCCTAAAAAGAACAAAATCTGAGTGTCCCCCAAAGACATCAAATAATCTCAATGCCCTGCTCCTTACAGAGTTGCAGGCCCAAGTCCTTCAAACGGAATTTCTGAATTTTCCCGCTACCCGTCATAGGGAATTCTTTCACAAAGAACACATATTTAGGAATCTTATAACGGGATATCTTGCCCATACAGAAGTCGCGCACGTCACTTTCGTGCAAGTCGGCTCCTTCGTGCAAAATGATAAAAGCACCTACAGCCTCTCCATATTTCTTGGATGGGATGCCAGCCACTTGTACGTCTTTCACGCCGGGAAGCTGGTACAAAAATTCTTCAATCTCGCGCGGATAAATATTCTCGCCGCCACGGATAATCATATCCTTGATGCGTCCGGTGATGCGATAATTGCCGTTCTCGTCTTTCACGCCAAGGTCGCCAGAATGACAGAAGCCATTCTTATCAATCACTTCGGCCGTTGCCGCGGGATTGTTATAATATCCTTTCATCACATTATAGCCCCGGCAGCACATCTCGCCCTGCACGCCTACCGGACATTCCTCACCCGTTTCCGGATCAATCACACGCACTTCCGTATGCTCAAAATCACGTCCAACGGTGGTATAACGCACGTCTTCCGGATCGTCTATGCGGGAATGGGTCATACCGGGAGAGGTTTCGGTCAAGCCATAAACGCTGGTCACCTTCATAAACATCTTCTCCTCCACCTGCTTCATCAACTCGATGGGACAAAGAGACCCTGCCATGATACCCGTGCGAAGGCTGGACATATCGAACATGTCGAACATCGGATGATTCAGCTCCGCAATGAACATGGTAGGCACCCCATAGAGTGCCGTGCAACGTTCCTTATGCACTGAAGCCAATACGACAAGCGGGTCGAAACGCTCTACCATCACTTCGGTACACCCGTGAGTCAGACAGTTCATCGTCGCCAACACGACACCGAAACAATGGAACAAAGGGACACAAACGCAAAGTTTGTCATCCTGCGTGAACTTCATATGTTCACCGGTGAGGAACCCGTTATTGGCAATGTTGTAATGAGTCAGCATAACCCCTTTCGGGAAGCCGGTAGTACCGCTGGTGTACTGCATATTCACCACATCGTGACAGGTGACTTGTGACTTTAGTTCGTCCAAGCAACGATCCTCGATATTTTCGCCCAACAACAACAATTCAGAAGTATTGTACATACCGCGGTGCTTCTCCTGACCGACATACACCACATTTTTCATGCGCGGAAAACGTTCACTTTTCAAGTGTCCGCGCTGGCAGGTACGGAGTTCGGGCAACATCTCGTACGTCATCTGCACGAAGTCGCTATCCTTCTCGCCGTTCACAATACAAAGCGTATGCATGTCAGAGTTCTGGCACAGATATTCCAACTCGGCCTGTTTGTAGTTGGTATTCACGGTCACATACACCGCTCCAATCTTGGCGCAAGCGTATAGCAACGTTAGCCAATCGGGCACATTTGCCGCCCAAATGCCAACATGAGTACCGCGAGTCACACCAATGGAAATAAGCCCCTTGGCCATATCGTCCACTCGATGATTGAACTGCTTCCAAGTGAACCGCAGGTTACGGTCGGAGTAAACAATGTATTCTTTATCAGGAGTCGTTTCCGCCCAATGTTCCAGCCATTGGCCGAGAGTACGTTCGTAAAGCATAGTATCACATTTCTTTAGAAGTTTGCCAATAAAAATCTGTCAGAGTTCTATTTCGTCCATCTATTTGAAGCGAAGCATTTTTATGTTGCCGCGAAGGCGAAGTCCACAAGACCTTGTATTGTTTGTTTCCTTCCGGAATGAGTTGATAGATACCCGGAGTGCCTATTTGAACCCGTGTGCCGGAAGGAAGAGCCAAATCGACAGACTGACGAGCGGCAATCCAACAATTTCCATCCTTCAAAACAACGGCTTGAGCCGTTTCGTCATTACACAGCACATAAACCTCTTTCAAATCAAACCTTGCCACCTTCTTGCGGTCGGCATCCGGCAAAATCAGATACTGATAGGAAGCATTACGGGGCTTTTGACCATGTTTCAGGTAAAGCTGAACCACTTCACCACTTACGTCTTTGCGAGGATACAATTGCATGATGTCATGCCATTGCCCGGTACGTTGTTCCGCGGAAGCAGTCACTTGCATACCGTTCCCCCAAGCTATATAACCCGTACCGTGGTGGAAGAAACGGGCCTCTTTCATATTGTCCACTGTCCTTACCCCTTCAACCGTACGCCATTTCGAACCATCCAGCAGGAACAAGTCACCACGTTTGTGGCACTGTTCGATAGCGGTTCCCACCGCCAAAGTGCTGTCCGACTGAATGCCTGTGCCCAAGCAAAAGACAAAGTCATCGGTAAAAATCCACGCTTTGCGCGCCTGAATGCCTGCCCGGTTCAAATCCATAACAGTCATCCCTTGATTCCCGTTAGACAATCCGCCGACAAAATCGCTTTGGTTACGGAAACGGACTCTTTGGTCTACAGGGACAGGGGCATCCGTATCAAAGGAGGTCACTCCGGGCAACTTACGCCAATCCCATAGAGGGAATATATTTAAGTATTCACGACCATCCTGATAAAGATACGTGGCTCCATCGGCCGAATAGAAACCCTTCATATTGTCACCGTTCATCGTCTCGGTTCCGACCACTTGACGCGAGGCCATCTTTACAGAAACCATCCAAGTGGGCTGGCGGTGAACGGTATAGTTGGAGCAATAAAAATGCTTGTTGCCTATCAGCGTATTGGTAGGTGAGTCTCCGTAGTTTTCTTCACACAACACTTTCGCCGTCGCGTTGCAGGATTCCGATTCTCCCCCACCCAATTCGGTGACAGCGAAAGCGACACCCAGTGCCTTGTGTATCTGCGACATCTGGAAGAATTGCCTCCCCAAAGCACTGATGTCCATTGCGCCTTTCCACAACACCCATCGGTAACCTTGGTCCGCCAAACTCCGGACTATCTCAAGTTGATCCGCATCAAGCGCCAACGAAGTCCCGGCAAATACGCCCGAATAAAAACTTATGCTGGCAAGGAACGACAATCCATAATTTCCGAACTGTTGTTGAGTACCGTGTTGATGGAAACTCCAATCAGGCTGAATGCCCTCACGTTGACCGGTCACTATTTCCGAAGTAATCGTATTCCGAGTCTTTTGCACCAATTCCCAATCATTCTGCAACAAGGCACGCATCAACACATTGCCCGCCAACCACACTTTATTCTGTCCGGTCATACCCAAGCGGGCGTTTTCAAGCACCTCTATCGCACCTTTTTTCTCCTCCGGAGTCAAGTCCTTTTCAAAGAGGATGCAGGCTGTTCCCAATGTCTTAGGCACACCTATCTGATTGTACCACCAATTGAGACAAACCGGCTTGTTGGCAAACCACCAACCCAACCCCCGATGTATCGCCTTGCTGATTTCCGGAGACTGATAAAAAGCCCCTCCCTTTGTATAATAAAGTTTGACCAACTCCAGAATGCGCTCCGTGTGGATGCGCGGTTCCCATCCCGAACGTTTCTTATCCGCATAGTTGATATCCGGCCATGTGCCTTCCTCGGTCTGAGTGGCCAAGAAGTGACGAATCTTCTCCAGGTCGGAGGGATAACGTTGGAACAACTCTACCACGACCTGGTCCGATCCCCTTTCTTCAGGAGAGAGTTTGGCCAAGGTAGCGTTCAGATGATACCTGTCGTCCTCGGAAGGCAACAACATTTTCGCATAGTTCTGCTTGATACGCGCCATTTCTTCTTCAGGAGAAGCCGCATATCCACATACGGCGAAGAGCAACAAGATTCCACTTGCCACTATTCTATATAATATATGTATAGGCATAATACTGATTATTATATCGGCGTATAAATGACAGCCAGGATTTTTGCCGCTTGTCCTTGGTAAGCATGCACATGATGGGGTACGATGGAATCATAGTAAATACTGTCTCCCGCCTCCAACAGGTACGTATTCTTTCCATAGCATATCTCCATGACACCTTCCATAACCATAATAAACTCTTCCCCTTCGTGCGAAGAAAGTACGAACTCATTATCTTCCGTAGGAGCCACATCAATAATAAAGGGTTCCATATGGCGGTCAGCCTTCGCCTTGGCCAATGAATGGTACTCCATGTGCTTGCGACTCTGTATCGCGTTATTGGAGAAACTGATGCTGTCACTGGCATCGGCCTTACGGCAGATGGCCGGTCCGGTTTCATCTTGGTCGTCCAGGAAAGTACCCAGGCGCACTCCCAATACACGGGCTATCTTGATAAGCGGTGCCAACGATGGCAGATCTATATTGTTTTCAATACGCTCTACCTGTTCGATGGCCAGCCCTGAACGATCGGCCAACTCTTCCATACTAATGCCCTTGCTTTCGCGAAGCGACTTGATTTTCTCACCTACAATCTTGCTTGTATCCATAAATCTTTCAGTTTTTCGTTTGATATTAGTATTTTGCTCGCAAATGTAAGATAAACTTTCGCTTTTCGCAAAAATTCTAATCAAAAAACTTACATAAAGCCTTTCATATACCTATGAAAATATCACAGCCGGCCTTTTAGGTAGAGGCATCACTCAAATACCTGCACCATAGGACGCCCGACCCACACCTGCGGCTGTTTCAGTCCAAAGACATAAGCAATGGTAGACGCCACGTCATACTGCATCATACTTTCGTGAAACTCCAATCCTTTCTTTACTCCCTTACCGCAAATAATGAAAGGCGTTTGCATCTCCTGCATGGTTTTTCCGCCATGCCCTTTGTTGATGCCCCCATGGTCTGAAGTCAAGATGAAAATTGTCTCATCCTCCATGCCGGCGTCCTTCACAGCCTGAGCAATACGGGCTATGTAAGCGTCCAACACCTTCAGTTGGGCGTAATACTCCGGTGTGTCGTGTCCGGCAGCATGCCCCACGTGGTCGGGTTCGTCAAAGCAAACGGCCAGCAAGTTTGGCTGCTTGTCCTTGATGTACTTTTCGGCGGCACTGCACAACTCTTCGGGCTGCAATTGTTCCCGATAGCTCAAAGCCAATGTGTCCACCACATATTTGATGCCGCCCCACTGATGCAGGCAACCGATTTCCGTATGGGGACGAGCTTCGCGCAACAATTGGAATACCGTGGGAAAGATGCCGTGTTCATTCAACACCCGCGAAGGAAGTTCTGGCGTCTGCGAGCCCCAAGTCGTATACCCATGCAGCTCAGGACCTGCACCCATAAACATACTCGCCCAATTGACGGCACTGGACGAAGGAAGCACGGAGCGTTTCTCCAACGTATAAGAACCATCCGCCATCATTTGCTTGACGGTAGGCATCTCGGCCTTGGGTACACTATAGGCACCCCACCCGTCCAAACCAATCAACACCACATGTTTCGCAATCACCTTTTCCTCTTTTTCCTGTGTTTGCTGCGCACACGAGAAAACGGAAACCAACAGGCACATTCCGGAGAATGCCACCAGCAGCAAAGTTTTCAGTTTATTCATAATACATTCAAAAATTACAGTTTAATCATACTGAATTGACACCATCATAGTACCATCAATACAAAAACAACAAGACGCAAATCCGAAGGATTAAAAAAAGCCATCAAACATAGCGCATTTAATCCGCCCAATTTGCGTCCCCCAAAATACTTAAAACGTATATTTCAATAGAACAGACTGACAAAGAGACACAGATAATCCTCGTCGTTCTGGTCGGTCTCGAAGAGAATCTTATCTTCTCGAGCCAACCACCCGATAGCCGCATTCAAGTCACGGTCTGAAAGATTGGCCGTTCTCTTCAAATCCTCGTAGGACCACTTCTGTCCGTCACTCAAAATGTTCCAAACGATTCCCGCATTTTTACCAATAGAATATTTGTCCATAACTGTCAACCGATGATATAGTTTAACTCCAGATATATTACATTCTTCCTACCCACTTTAGATTCCTCAATGGTGATTTTACCTTCCCGCGCCAGCCATCCGACAGCCGCATTGATGTGCCTGTCCGACAATCCTGTGGCCTTCTTGACTTCTTGATAATCCCATTTCCGATGTTCTCCGTGAAGCAGGTTCCAAATGATTCCTGCGCTTTCGCCGATACTTTGTACGTTCATAAGCTCTAAATTTTAAGGGTTATTTTATTGCATTCTACTCACAACTACTTATCAAAACGAAGATTACGCCCATGCTTCGGTTATAATCTTATGCAAAATTATGTATTTCTGCTAACAAACCAAGTTTTCTTCCCATTTTTTTTCGTTCTGTATCACTTTTGTAATGTTCAGGATGGGAAAAAGAAAACCCCGCAGACTGAAGACAAACAGCCTCGGGGCTTTTCGCAGTAAAATGCGAGACAGGTTAATAAATGATTTTATGCATCAATGTTGGCATACGTAGCATTCTTCTCGATGAAATCACGACGTGGCCCCACATCTTCTCCCATCAACATGGAGAATATATAGTCGGCTTCGGCCGCATTCTCGATGTGCACTTGTTTCAACATTCGATTCTCAGGATTCATGGTTGTTTCCCACAGCTGCTCGGGATTCATTTCACCCAAACCTTTGTAACGCTGGGTATGGACGGCATTCTCCGACCCACCACCATAAGTATCGATAAACCGCTGGCGTTGTTGGTCAGTCCAACAATATTCCTTCACCTTGCCTTTGGTACAAAGATAAAGAGGAGGCGTGGCGATGTACAAATAGCCTTGTTCAATCACTTGTGGGAAATAACGGAAGAATAGGGTCATAATCAACGTGTCGATGTGAGAACCATCGACATCGGCATCGGTCATGATGATGACTTTCTTGTAACGCAACTTTTCGATATTGGCTTCTTTGCTGTCCTCACCGTTCACCCCGAAGCGGATGCCTAAAGCTTGGATAATATTGTTCACTTCTTCGCTTTCGAAAGCCTTGTGCCACATAGCCTTTTCTACGTTCAGAATTTTGCCTCGCAAGGGCAAAATAGCTTGGAACGTGCGATTACGTCCCTGCTTGGCCGAACCGCCTGCCGAATCACCCTCGACCAAGAACAATTCACATTCCTCCGGATCTTTGCTGGAGCAATCGGCCAACTTGCCCGGCATACCTCCGCCGCTCATCGGCGACTTACGCTGCACAGACTCACGAGCCTTGCGGGCTGCCACACGAGCCGTAGCGGCAAGTATCACCTTATCTACAATCAACTTGGCTTCCTTAGGATGTTCTTCCAAGTAGTAAGTAAGCGCTTCGCCTACGGCCTGATTGACCGCGCCACTGACTTCATTATTGCCCAACTTCGTCTTGGTTTGTCCTTCGAATTGCGGCTCGGAAACCTTCACGGAGATAACGGCTATCAACCCCTCGCGAAAATCCTCACCCGAGATCTCCACCTTAGCTTTTTCCAATTGCTTGGCGCATGTATCCTCGGCATACTTTTTCAGCACACGTGTCAACGCCGTGCGGAAACCGGCCTCGTGCGTACCGCCTTCTTTGGTGTTGATGTTATTGACATAGGAATGCAGATTCTCCCGATACCCCGTATTATACATAATGGCGCACTCGATGGGCACACCCGATTTCTCTGTATTCAAGTAAATGACATCATTGAAAAGCGGTGTATTATTGCTATTCAGGTAACGGACAAACTCCTTCACGCCTTCTTCCGAGTGAAATACTTCCTGCACAAACTCGCCGTTCTCCTCTTTCTGTCTACGATCCGTCAAGGTGATGCGGATACCTGCATTCAAGTAAGCCAACTCCCGCAAACGAGCCTGCAACGTGCTATATTTATATTCCGTAGTAGTAAAGATGCTTCCATCCGGCCAGAAAGTTTGTTTAGTTCCCGTAAAACCAGAGTCACAAGTGCCCACTTCTTTCACCGGATAAAGCGGTTTGCCACATTCGTATTCTTGCTGATAGATTTTCCCATTACGGAATACTTGGGTTGTCATATGGGTAGAAAGGGCATTTACGCAAGACACACCGACACCATGCAAACCACCTGACACC
>CALUIQ010000024.1 GCA_944320735.1 uncultured Bacteroides sp.
GATTATAATGGCTCGCCTATTGAGGTAATATTGAGAGAAGGCCAAGCGGCCATGCAACTTGATCCCAAAGAACCCCTGAAGGTTTCCATCTCCGGAACCATTGACGCTCCTTTCAGATGGTTGGAAAAACGTGTAGAACTAATTGACCAGAAGAAGGCCAACATCATCGTAAACCGTGACAAAATGGCGATGAGCCTAAGCATCAATGGGACGGACTATTATCAGAGCAAGATTCCTGGAGTACTCCAGGAATCGAAGGAGATGGTTGAATTTGGCATCAATACCGATAAAAAGTGGGAGCCTATCAAACTATCTCAATTTTTCAAGATGCACCGTGCTTTCTTCAAGGATAAGTCTGAGAACATGATGCTGGTTTCCATTTTGAAGAATTTCAAGGCAAAAGTTAATCAGGACATCGAACGTAGTAAGGAAGAGAACGGTAGTAAAGTAGACAACTATTCTCAGGTAGTTGATTCTAACCTTCCTAAATCATTCAAGCTGAATGTCCCTCTTTTCAAAGGATTCGCCTGTGAAGAAATCGAGGTTGAAATCTATGCGGATGTAGATGGCCGTGATGTTTCCCTTTCATTAGTTTCTGCCGGTGCGAATGAGGCGATTGAGGAATACAAAAACAAGGTGATTGACGAACAGCTCAAACACATTAGCCTCATTGCTCCTGACATCGTGATTATAGAGGTTTAATAAAATACAAAGTCTTATGGATAACGAATATATCCCAGATTGGAAAGTATGGGAGTAATCATAATCGCGATTTAGTGTTTTTAGTGTTAGTTGCAATCTACCTCCGCTGTCCGTGAGGATATGCGGAGGATCTAAATTATTTGATTATGGATTTTGGATATGATATGCCGGACGAGGATCCGGATGATTTTGACAATTACGATTTTGATTAAGTGGTAGTCCGGAAAGACGGTCACCCGGTATCGTGGCGGAATTGGAAGACGCTTCTGTGCGCACAGGTACACATAGATAGGTCGAATGCGAAAGTCCTATGTGATGCAGGTTCGAGTCCTGCCGGTACCACAAACTAAAACAATGCTTATGCCATACTACATAAAACGAAAACCTAAAAAGAAGAAAGAAAAACCTTTACCCCTATTTGAAAAGGCGGGTATCAAGGTTAAGAAGAAGCCGGATCTGGTGGCCAAACTCGATAAGGTTTTCAGCCGCTATATCCGGCTTCGTGATTGTATGCCGAATGGGTATTTCCGCTGTATCTCATGTGGCCAGATAAAGCCATACGAACAGGCGGATTGCGGACACTTCCATTCACGCCGTCACATGTCCACTCGTTTCGATGAGGACAATGCCCATGCGGAATGCCGGGCTTGCAATCGGTTCAGTGCCGATCACCTGATACGCTATGAAGCGAATTTGAAAGTAAAAATCGGTCAGATGCGCTTCGATAAATTGGCATGGAAAGCCGGACAGCCAAAGAAATGGACTGATTTTGAATTAGTCGAACTCACTAAGTATTACAAGGCTTTGGGAGACAAACTAAGTAAGGAGAAAGGATTATGAGTTACGTGTTGCGAGATTACCAACAGAAGGCCAGCGATGCGGCTGTCAGCTTCTTTGCCAACAAAGCCAAGAAATCCAATGCTATCATGGTATTGCCCACGGGTGCCGGAAAGAGCCTCGTGATAGCCGACATCGCCAGCCGACTCGAAGGGCACACGTTGGTATTCCAGCCTTCGAAAGAGATCCTGGAACAGAACTACCTGAAATTATGCTCTTATGGCATTATGGACTGTTCCATATATTCCGCCTCGTTCGGCCGGAAAGACATATCAAGGATCACGTTCGCCACGATAGGGAGCGTGAGGAACCATCCTGAGCTGTTCCTGCATTTCAAGAACATCATTATTGATGAATGCCACTTGGTCAATCCGAAGGAAGGCATGTATAAAGATTTTCTTTCAATGCTGAGATGTAAGGTACTTGGATTGACGGCCACGCCTTACCGGCTTTCCTCGAGCCGGGATTTCGGGAGCATGTTGAAGTTCATCACCCGGACCCGGCCATGCGTGTTCTCTGAGGTTATTTATCAGGTCCAGATTTCAACCCTGCTTGATATGGGCTACCTCTCGAGATTGAATTACTATCCGATGAATCCTATCGGGTGGAATGAACTCAACCTGAAGGTCAATACCACGGGTGCCGACTATACCGATAAGTCTGTCGTCAAGGAATACGAGCGTATCGATTTTTACGGGTTTCTGGTGAGTATCGTCCAAAGGCTTATGAATCCCAAGAGCGGTGTGAAGCGAAAAGGTATATTGGTTTTCACCCGTTTCCTGAAGGAGGCGGAAAAGCTCACGATGTCTATACCAGGAACGGCCATCGTTTCTGGAGACACGCCTAAATCCACACGTGAAATGATATTAAGGCAGTTCAAGTCCGGGGAAATACCGGTGGTGGCCAATGTAGGCGTACTCGTTTGTGGCTTTGATTATCCAGAATTAGACACTATTGTTATAGCACGTCCAACTATGTCTTTAGCTCTTTATTATCAAATTGTTGGTAGAGCAATTCGACCACATAAAAACAAAGAATCTGCTTGGATTGTGGATTTGGCTGGTAATATAAAAAGATTTGGTAAGGTTGAAAACTTAAAGCTAGTTGATGGTGGAAATAACAAATGGGCTGTTTGGAATGAGGGCAAACAGCTAACTAATGTATATTTTAGGTAAAGCCTTTGGATATTTAGAAATTATGAGTTATCTTTGCTTTGTTCTCGCCAAGAACATGACATATCAAAATTGAAAGTGATAAATGAGCATATTTTTATGTTCATTTGTAGGCGTATACATCGCAAAGATATAAGGCTATCAAATCCCATTGGATGCTCGTTATCACTAACAAGTGTCGGTTCTTGGCGGAACGGGAGGCGATAGCCTTTCTTATTCTAATAACTCAAATTTCGTTCAATGCCAAGAACCAACGAAGTTAGAGTAGATGCGAAGTATAGTAACGTCTTATCTACGTCCAGCCACGAAACGGCTTATTCTGTCATTAACGGCAATGTCGTTAACTTGCTAATCTCTTTAAGGGCAATAGAACAATCCTTTCATAAAGAGTACGAGCAACTTGAATCTAATAACAAAGATGCAGATTATGATTTTCTTTGTGAAAAGTTCTATAATTCTTATGTGGATATGCAAGAAGCATTGAAAACCCTCCTTGCCGAAACAACTGAGGTTAATATTCTTCATTCTTTATAAATCATTTGGCGGCTACTTATGTAGCCGCCTTAAATCGTATTTTCTTATGGAAGAAGTATGGAAAGATATAGCCGGATATGAAGGACTATATCAAGTAAGCAGTTTAGGCAGAGTGCAATCTCTGCCCAGAGAAAACATGTGTGTTAATAAGGTGTATATCAGAAAAGGTAAAGTCCTAAAAGGATCGTCTGATAAAGATGGTTATTTATGCGTGCATCTTAGTAAAAATGGTATTGAGCGAAAGTTTTTAGTACATAGGCTTGTTGCTAAACATTTTATACCAAACCCCAATAATCATCAGCAAGTAAATCACAAAAACGAGATTGTAACTGATAATAGAGTTTCAAATCTTGAGTGGTGTGATTGTGTATATAATATCCGGTATGGAACAGGCATTAAACGAAGAGCTAAATTACAAACAAATAAACATGGGGCAAAAGCGGTTTTACAATTTACGTTAGACGGCGAATTTATTAGAGAATTTCCATCTACAATGGAAGTATTTAGAGTTTATGGATATAGGCAATCGCATATAAATGAGTGCTGTCTTGGAAAAGCAAAATCATCTTATGGGTACGTCTGGAAATATAAAAATGACGGGGCGTAGCAAATGCGCCCCATACCTTTGTGGCAACATCAAACGCTTCGGGGAGGTCAAGGACTTGCGACTGGTGGACGGAGGGAACGGCAAATGGGCCGTGTATTCAAACAATAGGCAGTTAACTAACGTAAGATTATAAGATCATGGATATTCTGGAAATCATTCGCCGTTTACGGGATAAACG
>CALUIQ010000025.1 GCA_944320735.1 uncultured Bacteroides sp.
TTCACCACACCTTATTTGTAATCAGCGGATTATGGTGAAAGATAAATGGGGATTTATGCGCGCGTTACGCGCAATTGACAATTAACAATTGACAATGATTAGAAAACTCTCCTCCTTCCGGAAGGAGGAGAGTTGATTACCTTCATTAATCATTCATCATTGAAAATTAATCATTGAGTACTCCGTGCGCCAAATTATCATTTCACAGCTGCGTGAAACTTCCGTGAAGGATGCATCTTTCACACTATTCTATTCAGAAACAACTTGTTGCAAGGCCGTGAAGGCGTGAAGGATTCGCTGGGAAAGACGCTTTTCGCAGGCGTAAAGAGGGACTTTGACACGCTCAAGTACCTCTTTGGAAACCTCAAGTCCGTCTTTGGATTATCAACCACAGGTTTGTGCATCCTAAACCATAGGTTTACGTATCCAAAAACACAGGTTCATTGAAGGCAAAACATAGGAACATTTAAAGGGAAGCATTGCGGCATTTAAAGGGAAAGACCGCCACATTTAATGGGGCAGAGCAGTGTCCATTTTTGATTTTCCAATCATATTTTCCCTCTGCAACATCGCCAACCTCTTTGAGTGTATGGCGATGTTTTATTTTGTCAAAAGGCTGACGGCTCTCCGCATAGTCACAGAGCCACGCACCGACTGCATTCTGCTGTTCGGTCGTTTCCCCGTACTCCTACATTACGCTCTTTATGTCAACAGCTTCGGACGGGGCAAAACTAAGAGTTTCTGCGGGATATGTCAAGGGCTGGGGGATATTTTTTTCACGGGAAGCGGCAGTTTGCCAAGAAACATCTACCTTTGCAGGCGAAACGCACTAACATACCTATTATATAATATAATATGATATCAGTAGAAAACCTGAAGGTGGAATTCAACGCCACGCCCTTGTTCGAGGACGTGTCGTACGTCATCAACAAGAAAGACCGCATCGCCCTGGTGGGCAAGAACGGGGCGGGCAAGAGCACAATGCTCAAGATATTGGCGGGCTTGCAGCAGCCTACCGAGGGCACGGTGTCCGTCCCCCGCGAATGCACCATCGGCTACCTGCCCCAGGTGATGAAGCTGGCGGACAGCCGCACGGTGATGGAGGAGGCGGAACAGGCCTTCGGGCACATCCGCGAGATGCAGGCCGACATCGAACGCATGAACCAGGAGCTGGCCGACCGCACCGACTACGAGAGCGAGGACTACCGGAAGCTCATCGAACGCTTCACGCACGAGAATGACCGCTTCCTGATGATGGGCGGCACCAATTACCAGGCCGAGCTGGAGCGCACGCTGATGGGCTTGGGCTTCACGCGGCAGGACTTCAACCGCCCCACGAGCGAATTCTCCGGCGGATGGCGCATGCGCATCGAGCTGGCCAAGCTGCTGTTGCAACGTCCCGACGTGCTGTTGCTGGACGAGCCTACGAACCACCTCGACATCGAGAGCATCCAGTGGCTGGAGCAGTTCCTCGCCACGCGGGCCAACGCCGTGGTGCTGGTGAGTCACGACCGTGCCTTCCTGAACAACGTCACTACTCGCACCATTGAAATCTCCTGCGGGCACATCTACGACTACAAGGTGAAGTACGACGAGTTCGTCAAGCTCCGCCAAGAGCGGCGCGAGCAGCAGCTCCGAGCCTACGAGAACCAGCAGAAGCAGATAGAGGACACGGAAGCCTTCATCGAGCGCTTCCGCTACAAGGCCACCAAGGCCGTGCAGGTGCAGAGCCGCATCAAGCAGCTGGAGAAGCTGGAGCGTGTAGAAGTGGATGAGGAAGATACGTCCGCCCTGCGCCTGAAGTTCACGTGCAGTAGCCGCAGCGGCAACTATCCCGTCATTTGCGAGGATGTCCGCAAGGCATACGGCGAGCACGTGGTGTTCCACGACGTCAACCTCACCATCAACCGAGGCGAGAAGGTGGCCTTCGTGGGCAAGAACGGCGAAGGAAAGTCCACCCTCGTGAAGTGCATCATGGGCGAGATAAGCGACTACACCGGACGCCTCACCCTGGGGCATAACGTGCAGATAGGCTACTTCGCGCAAAACCAGGCCCAACTGCTGGACGAGAACCTGACGGTGTTCGACACCATCGACCGCGTGGCCGTGGGCGACATCCGCTTGAAGATACGCGACATCCTGGGCGCCTTTATGTTTGGCGGGGAGGCTTCGGAGAAGAAAGTAAAGGTGCTGAGCGGAGGCGAGCGAACCCGCCTGGCGATGATCAAGCTCCTGCTGGAACCGGTGAACTTCCTCATCCTGGACGAGCCTACGAACCACCTCGATATGCGCTCCAAGGACATCTTGAAAGAAGCCATCGCAGGCTTCGAGGGCACGGTCATCGTCGTCAGCCACGACCGCGACTTCCTCGACGGGCTGGTCACCAAGGTGTACGAGTTTGGCGGCGGCTTGGTGAAAGAGCACCTTGGCGGCATCTACGACTTCCTGCAAAAGAAGCAGATAGACAGCTTGAACGAATTGCAGAAGCCCTCTTCATCGCCATCTGCGACCTCCGTGCCCGACAATGCGCCCAAAGAGGCTTCCGCCGCCCGCCTCTCCTACGAGGAGCAGAAGGAGCGCAACAAACGCTTGAAGAGGCTGGAGCGCCGCATAGCCGACTGCGAAGCGGAAATCAACCAGACCGAAGCCGCCATCGCCATCGTGGAACAGAAGCTCGCCACGCCCGAAGGAGCTTCGGACATGAGCCTCTACGACCAGCACCGCAAGCTGAAGGAGCAGCTGGACCGGGTAATGGACGAATGGGAGGCTACCAGCTTGGAGTTGGAAGCTGAAACAAGATGACGAGAAATTCTTCACTCTTCGTTCTTCATTCTTCATTTATATATGTACCTTTGCGCACGAATTTTAAACACTTTGTTATGAACATGAAACATTACCTCTCTGTTGCGGCCGTCTGCCTGCTCATGGCAGCCTGCAACACAGGCAAGACCACGCAGACCATCGGTCTCGACCTTGCCAATCTCGATACTACGGCCCTGCCGGGTACCGATTTCTACCAATATGCTTGTGGAGGCTGGATGAAGAATCATCCCCTGACGGCCGAATACTCGCAATATGGCTCCTTTACCATCCTGGCCGAGGAGAACCGCAAGCAAATGCAGGGACTCATCGAGGAATTGGCCGCCGGGCAGCACGAAGCCGGCAGCATCGCACAGAAGGTGGGCGACCTCTACAAGATAGCCATGGATACGGTGAAACTGAACACCGAGGGCATCGCACCCATTAAGGCCGAACTGGAAGAAATAGCTGCCCTGAAGGACAAGAAAGACATCTACGCCTTGTTGGGGTCGCTGGAGCGCCGTGGCATCACCGGCTACCTGGGCACCGGCGTGGGAGCTGATGCCAAAAATAGTACAATGAATGCTGTCTACACTTCACAGGCCGGCTTGTCAATGGGCGAACGTGATTACTATTTGGCCGAAGATGAGGCTACGACCAAAATACGCGAAGCCTTCAAGGAACACGTGGTGAAGATGTACCAACTGGCCGGATTCGACGAAGCTACGGCACAGAAAGGCTGCGACATCGTGATGGACGTGGAAACCCGTTTGGCCAAGTCATTCCGCAGCATGGTAGAACTGCGTGACCCGCAAGCCAACTACAACAAGATGACGCTGGACGAACTGAAGAAGCAATACGCCACCTTCAACTGGGACGCCTACCTGACCAACCTCGGCCTAAAGAACGTACAAGAAATCATCGTAGGCCAGCCCGAAGCCTTGGCCGAAGCCGCCAAGATATTGGATACGATGCCTGCCGACCAACAAGTCATCTACTTGCAATGGAAGCTCATCGACCGTGCCGCATCTTTCCTGAGCGATGAAATCGTGGAACAGAACTTCGACTTCTACGGTCGTACCATGAGCGGCGCGCAGGAGATGCAACCCCGTTGGAAACGTGCTGTTGGCACCGTGAGCGGCGTGTTGGGCGAGGCCGTCGGCCAAATGTATGTAGAGAAATATTTCCCCGCCGCCGCCAAAGAGCGCATGACGACATTGGTGAAGAACCTGCAGACCGCCTTGGGCGAACGCATTCAAAACCTGGAGTGGATGGGCGACAGCACCAAAGCCAAGGCATTGGAGAAGTTGGCCGCCTTCCGTGTCAAGATAGGTTATCCCGACAAGTGGAAGGACTACAGCACGTTGGAAATCAAAGACGATTCTTACTACGCCAACATAGAGCGTGCTACCATTTGGGCCAGCGACGAGAACATGGCCAAAGCCGGCACGCCCGTCGACCGCGACGAATGGCACATGACCCCACAAACCGTCAACGCCTACTACAACCCGACGACCAACGAAATCTGTTTCCCCGCCGGCATCCTGCAACCCCCGTTCTTTGATATGAACGCCGACGATGCCTTTAACTATGGTGCCATCGGTGTGGTAATCGGCCACGAGATGACCCATGGATTCGACGACCAAGGCCGCCAGTACGACAAAGAAGGCAACCTGACCGACTGGTGGACAGCCGAGGATGCCGAGCGTTTCAACAAACGTGCCCAAGTGATGGTAAACTTCTTCGACAGCATTCAGGTAGCTCCGGGCGTACATGCCAATGGCAAGCAGACGCTGGGTGAGAATATTGCCGACTATGGTGGCTTGCAAGTGGCTTATCAAGCCTTTAAGAAAGCCACGGCGCAGAATCCGCTTCCCGTGGTGGACGGCCTGACACCCGAACAACGCTTCTTCCTGGCCTACGCCGGTGTATGGGCCAACAACATCCGGCCCGAATTCGTGCTCTATCTGACCAAGATGGACGTACACTCGTTGGGCGAATGGCGTGTGAATGGCGCCCTGCCGCAGATTGACGCCTGGTACGAAGCATTCAACATTACGGAGAAAGACCCGATGTACCTGCCCAAAGAGGAGCGGGTAGCTATCTGGTAAGCCCCTCCCTTTCTTTTCCCTTAGGCGCGGATTTCGCGGATTTCACGGATTCATTTTATATGCTTCCCGTGGATTTCGCGTAATCCGCGCCTCATTTTTAGCACACATTCAGATTTTTATGCCCAATTTCTTGCATATGAATGCATAAGTAAACAAACTAAATTTGTAACTTTGCGCATATTTTAATCAACTTGCATAAATTATTCACTAAAAAATAAAAAGTCATGGCTGAAACCAAACGAATAAAGACCGCATTGGTGTCCGTATATCACAAGGACGGACTGGATGAAATCATCAATAAACTGCATGAAGAAGGTGTGAAATTCCTTTCCACCGGAGGCACACGCCAATTTATAGAAAGCTTAGGCATTCCTTGTCAAGCCGTAGAAGACTTGACGACCTACCCTTCCATATTGGGTGGCCGCGTAAAGACTTTGCACCCGAAAGTTTTCGGAGGCATCCTCTGCCGTCGTGACGTGGAGCAGGACCTCCAACAGATGGAGAAATATGAGATACCGGAAATAGACTTGGTGATAGTGGACTTGTACCCGTTTGAGGCAACCGTAGCCAGCGGTGCCAGCGAAGCGGAAATCATTGAGAAAATAGACATAGGCGGCATCTCGCTGATACGTGCCGCTGCCAAGAACTACAAAGACGTTGCCATTGTGGCGTCTCGCGAACAATATGCCACGCTGCACGACATCTTGATGGAGCGTGGAGCGGCTACGACCTTAGAGGAGCGCCGGTTGCTGGCTCGCGATGCTTTCGGTGTTTCTTCGCGATACGATTCGGCCATCTTCACGCACTTTGACGGGGAGGAAGGTTCTGCTTTCCGCTGTGCGGCAGACCAACGCAAGGTGTTGCGCTATGGCGAGAACCCACATCAGAAAGGCAGCTTCTATGGTGCGCTGGACGAAATGTTCGACCAAGTACATGGTAAGGAAATCTCGTATAACAACCTGCTGGACATTAACGCAGCGGTGGACTTGATAAACGAGTTCGGCACTGACACGACGTTCGCCATCCTGAAACACAACAATGCGTGTGGATTAGCTACACGCCCCACTGTATTGGAGGCTTGGAAAGACGCTTTGGCCGGCGACCCGGTTTCGGCCTTCGGTGGAGTGCTGATAACAAACGGAGTGGTAGACAAGGCTGCCGCCGAGGAAATCACAAAGATTTTCTTCGAGGTCATTATCGCTCCGGATTACGATGTGGATGCATTGGAGATATTGGGACAGAAGAAGAACCGCATCATCTTGGTGCGTAAGTCGGGCGGAAAGTTACCGGTACGCCAGTTCCGCTCATTGCTGAACGGGGTTTTGGTACAAGATCGCGACCTCAAGATAGAGACGCCTGAGGACTTGAAGCCGGTGACGCACCGCGAACCTACCCCGCAGGAGGTGGAGGATATGCTGTTTGCCAACAAGATTGTGAAGAACAGCAAGAGCAACTCCATCGTATTGGCCAAGGGCAAGCAGCTGTATGCCAGCGGCGTAGGACAGACCAGCCGTGTGGACGCCTTGAAGCAGGCCATCGAAAAAGCCCGTTCGTTCGGCTTCGACCTACAGGGAGCCGTAATGGCCAGCGACGCTTTCTTCCCCTTCCCGGATTGTGTGGAGATAGCCCACGAAGCCGGCATTACTGCCGTCATCCAGCCTGGCGGAAGCATCAAGGACCAATTGTCCTTCGACTATTGCAACGAGCATGACATGGCTATGGTCATTACGGGATTCAGACACTTTAAACACTAATCAATTTACTATTTAACTATTTACAATTTACAATTTGTCGCATTCGTGCTTTGTAAATGACAAGGTTGTAAATTGTAAATGGTTAAATTGTGAATGAGAAATTGTAAATTGTAAATGGTTAAATTGTAAATGACAAGATGGGATTTTTCTCTTTTACACAAGAAATAGCGATGGACCTGGGCACGGCCAACACCATCATAACCTCGGGCGGCAAGATTGTGGTGGACGAGCCTTCGGTAGTAGCATTGGACCGACGCACGGACAAGATGATAGCCGTGGGCGAGAAGGCGAAGATGATGCACGAGAAGACGCATGAGAACATACGCACCATACGCCCCTTAAGGGATGGGGTGATAGCCGACTTCTATGCCTGCGAGCAGATGATACGCGGACTCATCAAGATGGTGAACAACAAGCATCGACTTTTCACGCCTTCGCTGCGCATGGTCATCGGCGTGCCCAGCGGAAGTACGGAAGTGGAGTTGCGTGCCGTACGCGACTCGGCGGAACACGCAGGGGGAAGGGATGTGTACCTCATTTTCGAGCCTATGGCGGCGGCTATCGGCATTGGCATTGACGTGGAGGCACCCGAAGGAAACATGATAGTGGACATAGGGGGCGGTTCGACGGAGATTGCTGTCATCTCGCTGGGCGGCATCGTGAGCAACAATTCCATCCGCATCGCGGGCGATGACCTCACGGCGGACATTCAGGAGTACATGAGCCGCCAGCACAACGTGAAGGTGAGCGAGCGCATGGCCGAACGCATCAAGATAAACGTGGGTGCTGCACTGACTGACCTAGGCGAGGATGCGCCCGAGGACTACATCGTACACGGGCCGAACCGTATCACAGCATTGCCCATGGAGGTGCCGGTGTGTTATCAGGAAGTAGCCCACTGTCTGGAAAAATCCATCTCGAAGATTGAGACAGCCATCCTCTCGGCATTGGAAAATACTCCTCCCGAACTGTATGCCGACATCGTACACAACGGTATTTACCTCGCAGGTGGAGGTGCCTTGCTGCGCGGATTGGACAAGCGACTGACGGACAAAATCAACATACCCTTCCACATCGCAGAGGATCCGTTGCATGCCGTCGCCAAGGGTACGGGCGTGGCACTGAAGAACGTCAACCGCTTCTCGTTCCTGATGAGATGAAGCTACTGCTGGAGTTCCTGTGGAAGTTCCGCCATTGGCTGCTTTTTTTGGTGTTGGAAGTGCTGAGTTTGGCGTTGTTGTTTCGTTTTAACCCTTATCAACAGAGCGTATATCTGAGCTCCGCCGGATGGTTAACGGGAACCGTATATCGCCTGGCGGACGCTACCACCTCTTATTTTCACCTGAAGACGGTAAACGAAGACTTGGCCGAGCGCAATGCCTGGCTGGAGGAACGGGTCTTGATGCTGGAAAAAAGCCTGCAAGACAAGGGAGACTCTGCCACGCAAGCAAAGATGTTGTTTCCATACCACACCATCCGGGCACACGTAATAAAAAACAGTTTGAACCGGATAGACAATTACATCACGCTGAACCGCGGCTCGGCGGCAGGCATCCGGCCGGACATGGGAGTAGCCGGCACACACGGCGTGGTAGGCATCGTCTACAAAGTATCGCCCCGCTATGCATTGGTCATTCCGGTGCTGAACAGCCGGTCGAACATCAGTTGCATGATTCAAGGGAGCGGCTACTTTGGTTATCTGCGATGGGAAGGCGGAGATCCTCGCTATGCTTGGTTGGAAGACTTGCCCCGCCATGCGGAATTTGAGTTGGGCGACACGGTGGTAACCAGCGGTTATTCAGCCATCTTCCCACAGGGAGTGATGGTAGGAACGGTGGATGACGCAGTGGATGCTGATGACGGACTGTCCTATCGGTTGAAGATTCGCTTGGCTACTGACTTCGGACGGGTAGACGCAGTACGCGTATTGGCCCGCACGGGACGGGAGGAGCAAAAAAGATTGGAGGAAAGCGGATTCTAAGGTGCCAATGAGCCAAATTATAAATTGTAAATCGCAAATTGTAAATAAATCAGGTGTTGTTGTTGCGTAAGATACTTCTTTGGATAGGCATGATACTATTGCAAGCCTTGGTGCTCAATCGGGTGCACATAGGCGGCG
Organism: uncultured Bacteroides sp.; assembly: GCA_944320735.1. Lineage (GTDB taxonomy): Bacteria > Bacteroidota > Bacteroidia > Bacteroidales > Bacteroidaceae > Bacteroides. The sequence goes on from CALUIQ010000025.1 coordinate 8,784, forward strand.
TAGGAACGCCATTGCCTTACATCTGGCTGCTGTTGAAGGAAAGCACAGGCACTTCGCGGGAAGTACTGTTGCTGGAGGCGTTTGCGTTGGGATTGGCGGTAGACGTGTTTTCCGACACGTGGGGAATGAATGCCGCAGCGGCGGTACTACTGGCTTTTGCGCGCCCCTTGTTGTTGCGGTTCTCAGCCATACGCGAAGAGCTGGAAACGTACACACCCGGCGTGCGGACGATGGGCGTGGCCGGTTTTACGCGCTATCTTGTTTTTGGAGTGGTGCTGCACCATGCCGTGCTGTTGGCCTTGGAATTGTTTCCCACATCGGCCGATGTAGTGAACGGATTGGTACGCCTATTGGTTTGTTCCACCCTAACACTGCTCCTTATGGCCGCGTTGGAAAATATCGTGTCGCGCAAGGAATAAAAATCGGAGAGAAAGAAAAAGGGGGAGGAAAAAACAAAAAATGAAAGACTACAGATACGAAAAGCGGAAGTATGTCATCGGTGGCTTGGCGTTGCTAGTCACATGCGTGTATATAGCCCGCCTGTTTTCGCTGCAGATTCTTTCGGACGAATATAAGCGTTATGCGGACAGCAACGCTTTTCTCAATGAAGTGCAATACCCATCGCGCGGAGCCATCTACGACCGCAACGGAGAACTGCTGGTATTCGACCAACCAGCCTACGACATTGTGTTCGTGCCCCGCGAGGTGGAACAATTGGACACGTTGAATTTCTGTGAACTGCTGAACATCAGCCGTCAGGATTTTGACAATCGTATGGCCGATGTGAAAAATCGACGTAAGAATCCAGGCTACTCCCGTTATACACCTCAAGTATTTATGACCCAACTCTCAGCCGAAGAGTGTGGCATCTTTCGTGAAAATCTTTTCAAGTTTCCCGGCTTCTCGGTGCAAAGACGTACCGTAAGGCGCTATGCTTATAATGCGGCCGGACATTTACTAGGTGACATTGGTGAAGTTTCCGTACGCGAAATGGCGGAAGACGAGTATTACCGCCGGGGGGACTTCATCGGCAAGCAGGGAGTGGAACGGGCTTACGAAAAGCAACTGCGTGGAGTAAAAGGCGTCGAAGTGTTGTTGCGCGATGCTCACGGCAGAATTCAAGGCCGCTACATGGACGGGAAGTTGGACAAAGCCCCCGTGCCGGGCAAAGACTTGAAGTTGAGTATCGACATCGATTTGCAATTGCTGGGCGAGCGGTTGCTGCAGGGCAAGATAGGCTCCATCGTAGCGATAGAACCGGCTACGGGCGAAGTGTTGTGTATGGTGTCTTCTCCCTCGTTCGACCCACAATCTATGGTAGGCCGCCAACGCGGAAAGAATCATTTGGCTTTAGGGCGCGATCCTCGCAAACCGCTACTGAATCGAGCCATTATGGGAACCTATCCGCCCGGTTCCACTTTCAAAACTACGCAAGGGCTGATTTTCCTGCAAGAAGGCATCGTAGATGAAGAAACCCGCTTCCCTTGTTCACACGGTTTTACGTACCGCGGGCTACACGTAGGTTGTCACGGACATGCTTCCCCGCTTCCATTGGTTCCGGCCATTGCCACTTCGTGCAACTCTTATTTCTGCTGGGGATTGTTCCGAATGTTAGGCGACAAGAAATACGGCTCACCGCAGCAGGCATTAACCGTGTGGAAAGACCACATCGTAGCACAAGGTTTCGGTTATCGCTTGGGAGTTGACCTGCCGGGCGAGAAACGCGGGTTCATTCCCAACTCACAACATTACGACCGTATCTACCGAGGATCGTGGAATGGACTGACGGTGATCAGTATCTCCATCGGCCAAGGCGAAGTGTTGGCCACGCCCTTGCAAATAGCCAACTTGGGAGCCACAATAGCCAATCGTGGATATTTCATCACTCCGCACGTCGTGAAGGAAGTCGGCGGCAGTGCGCCCGACAGCCTATATGTCACTCCACGTCCGACGGGTATCGACCGACTTTATTACGAAGATATTGTGCAAGGCATGCGAGCCGCCGTAACTGGGAGCACGGGTAGCGGAACTTGCCGGCGCGTGGCCGCCTTGTTGCCCAATGTAGAGGCGTGCGGAAAGACCGGAACGGCACAGAATCCTCATGGCAAGGATCACTCTGTGTTCATGGGTTTCGCACCAATGAACAATCCGCAAATAGCCATTGCCGTCTATGTAGAAAACGGAGGATGGGGAGCTACCTATGGAGTGCCCATCGGTGCTTTGATGATGGACCAATACTTGCATGGTGGTCTTTCATCCTCAAACGAACAACTGGCTGATGAAATTAGTAAACAAGCAATCCTGTATGGTGACAAAACGAGATAGCATTTGGAAGTCTTTGGATTGGATGACGGTATTACTTTACCTGATACTTGTCATCTGCGGATGGTTCAGCGTATGCGGTGCCAGTTATGACTTTGCCGATCACACGTTCTTCGACTTTGCGACCCGTGCCGGCAAACAGTTTGTCTGGATTGTCTGCTCGTTCGGCTTGGGTTTTGTTCTGCTGATGTTGGACGACCGTTTCTACGACACCTTTGCTTACTTGATTTATTCCATATTAATGGTGTTGTTGGTTGTCACTATTTTTGTGGCTCCCGACACTAAAGGTTCACATTCATGGCTCATTTTGGGACCTGTAAGCCTGCAACCGGCAGAGTTTGCCAAGTTTGCCACCGCACTGGCATTGGCCAAGGCTATGAGTGCGTACGGTTTTGTGCTACACAGTTGGCGAGGGGCGGCACAGGTGGGATGCCTAATCATCATTCCTTTGTTGCTCATTGTCCTGCAGCAAGAGACTGGTTCCGCCTTGGTCTACCTCTCTTTCCTGTTGATGCTCTACCGCGAAGGTATGTCCGGCATAGTGTTGCTGGCAGGCGTTTGTGCGGTGGTCTATTTCATTGTGGGCATTCGTTTGGGCGATGTACCCATGGGGAACGGTTCAGCTTCTGTAGGGCAGTTCGTGGCCTTGTCACTAATGTTAATACTGGCTTTGACTTTCGTATGGGTACAAAACAAACGATGGAATACGGTGCGTATCCCGGTCTATGTGGGATGTGGCGTGTGGCTTGTTTCGTTGGTAGTGTGGCACCTGTGGCCAGTTTTCAATCCCGTGTGGACAGTATGGGTTTTACTGGCCGGCGCCCTTGGCTGGTTGCTTTGGCGACTCGTGGGAACGAGACAGCGCGTGTACGCTTTGTCCTTTCTGTTTACAGTGTGCAGCGTTGGCTTCTTCTACAGCAGCGACTATGTGTTCCACGAAGTATTGCAGCCCCACCAACAAGTGCGCATCCGCGTGTTGCTGGGCATGGAGTCCGACCCTGCCGGGGCTGGCTACAATGTGGCGCAGTCCAAGATAGCCATCGGTTCGGGCGGGTTGGCCGGGAAAGGTTTCCTCAACGGTACGCAGACCAAACTGAAATACGTGCCCGAACAAGACACCGACTTCATCTTCTGCACCGTGGGTGAAGAACAAGGATTCTTAGGCTCCACCTTTGTCTTATTAGTCTATGCAGCCTTGTTGTTGCGCCTGTTGTATGTAGCCGAACGCCAACCCACCGTTTTTGGACGTATCTATGGCTATAGCGTCCTCGGCATTTTTTTCTTCCACCTGACCATTAATATAGGTATGGTATTAGGCTTGATGCCTGTCATCGGCATTCCATTGCCTTTCTTCAGCTATGGTGGTTCCTCTCTTTGGGGCTTCACCATTTTGTTGTTCATATTCTTGCGCATTGATGCGGGGAGAAAGAGCCGGATGAATGGATAAAAAATAAATCTCAAAAATAAATCTCAATTCATATTGCATTAATCTGTTGGCTTTGTTCGATTATTCCAACGATATTTCCTAATTCTGCAAAAAAGGATATACCCCTTTGAAATCAAGAGAGTTAGAAGAATTACCTCGTTTTGGGGTAATGAGTTGGCAACCGTTCCAATTGCCGTAGTCTGCATCGCTTTGCCTATTAGGGTAACTCTTACGGATGCAAAAATACGAAACGAAATTGAATTTATCTACTTTTGCGTTCAATTTTATCCAACCAAATAATAACAAAAACGGCTGTTTTGTCGTTATTGCCGTATCAATTTCATATCTTTGCTCATGAATTATCATAAAAAATATGCAGCAACTTCCGCAACATAGGGCTTTTACACTTTCCGAATTTGGCATACGCCTTCATAAATTCACTCCCTCGCAAGACAATGATGCCCCAAAAGCATATACTCATCAAGATGACTATT
>CALUIQ010000026.1 GCA_944320735.1 uncultured Bacteroides sp.
GATGTTGGTCAAGATGTCCAACAAGAAAGTCGATTTAAAACCGATGCTCATATCATTGCCCTCGTATTGGCAGGTCACCGTTTCCTCTGCCGAAGTAGAGAAATCGATGTCTTGGGCGGATATCGTAATCTGGTTACCGCTCAGGCGAAGTTTGATAAGGCTGCTGGCTTGGGAAGAGAAAATAGAGACACGGCGCAAAGCTCCGATGAGCTGCATACGGTCCACTATCACTTTATAAGGATTGTTTTGAGGTATCACGGAGTTATAGTTAGGATAACGTCCTTCTATCAAGCGGCATACCATCCGGTATTCTTCCAAAGTAAATACAGCGTTGCGTTCGTCGAACTCCAACGTCACCATACCTTGTTCCTTGGGCAAAAGATTCTTCAAGAGATTGGCCGGCTTCTTGGGCAGAATGAAAGCCGCGCGCTCATTGCCATGGGCCGCAAACGTCTTGCAACGCACCAACTTATGGCCGTCCGAAGCCACCAAGGTAATGTCCTCTGTCGTGATGTCGAAATAAATACCGTTCATCACGGGACGAAGTTCGTCATCGGCCGTGGCAAAAACAGAGCGGTTAATGCCTCCCAACAAGACATTGGCATCTATTTCTACATGCACGGCATCCGTACTTAAGCCCACGGACTGTGGAAATTCATCGGCATTCTGCCCCATCAGACTATACTTACCATTCTGATACTGAACGGTTATCTCCAGATTACCAAGATCGACCTCAAACGACAAGGGCTGCTCAGGGATTTCTTTCAAAGCATCGAGCAATGTTTTTGCCGGCACGGCAAAGCGTCCGTCGGTGTCGCTCTCATTCACTTCAAGGGTGGTAATCATAGTGGTTTCACTATCCGATACGGTAACCGACAAAGTCCCATCCTGCAATTCAAACAGGAAACAATCCAAAATAGGAAGCGCATTCTTTGTATTTATGACGCGGCTGATGGCCTGCAAATGACTGGAAAGCGCTGTACTTGATACGATAAATCTCATATATTCTGTATATTTTAGTTTTTTATAATCCTTATTATTGTTGGAGGACAAAGTTAAGAAAAGAATTTTCTACCCACAAAAGAATAGGAAAGAAATTACGAGTTCAAAAAAAAGTCGTATCTTCGCCCCATTAAAATTTTAACAAACTCTATAAAAATGGATTTTACAGGAAGAATAATTGCCGTACTCCAGCCCAGAGGTGGAGTGTCTAAGGCCGGAAACGAGTGGAAAGCTCAGGAATACGTCATTGAAGAAATTCAGGGTCAATATCCCCGCAAGATGTGTTTCGAAGTATTCGGAAGTGACAAGATAGAACAATTCAACATCCAGATGGGCGAGGAACTGACGGTGTCGTTCGACATCGACGCGCGCCAATGGCAAGACCGTTGGTTCAACAGCATCCGCGCTTGGAAGGTGGAACGTGTACCCGCAACAGCCCAACAACCCGCAGCCGCACCGCAAGGAGCACCCGTACCTCCTCCCGCACCTGCCGCACCGGAGTTCTTGGCAGGAGACGCGAATGACGACCTTCCTTTCTAACATCTTTGAAAGAAGGAATTGAACACAAAGACACGAAGGCACAGAGATTTTTTCGACCTGCCTTCGTGTCTTTGTTTATTCCCCCAAGATACCACGCATTTCAGAAGAACTGCCTTTTTCCTCCTTATAAAGGAAGGTGAGATTCGGATACACGCCTTCCTCCGTACACACCAACTGAATGCCGCATAGGAAATGCCGGAAAAAGGAAGCATGGGTAAAAAAGAATTCGGGAATAGAACGGGCATACACTCCCCGATAGCCCACAACCTCCTCCATGTCGGCCACCTGAAGGAAATTGCATGACGGAGCTAAACTTTCGACCAGTTTACCATAAACAGGTACGGCAGACAACGAGTATCCCTGCTCCAACATATCCATATACGCCGTCAGAGAAGGCGCATCAAGCGCCAACAGCAACGCCCCCCGATAAAAACAAGCATAAGCGGGAGACGCTTCTGCAACCCGCCCCAAGGCACGTGTCAAAATGGAGTTGGCAGGGAGGGCATATATTTTTCTCGAACCCGTCCCCAACCATTCTTTCAACTCCCACTCGGCGTAGTAAGCATCCCTCAGCTCCAGCCTCAACACGCCATAAGGAGTTGTACGCGTGGTGTCTTCGGGCTGGAACATACAAGACATCAGGCTCTTGTCCGCATTGCGTTCCAAATAATCCATCAGCACGGTATTGTTACGCTTCACCTGCAAAGAGCCGGATATACCCACGGTATCCGCCAACGCCTTCTTATCGCATAAAGGAAACATGCCCTCTATCGCCCAACGGGTATAAAAGAAAGCAGAAGCAGGCACGTGAGCCATTGAAAAACTTTCGATGGGCTTCTGGGCGCGTATGGCATCGAAGAAAGTACCCGTAGAATCTTTCTCGTAACTTACTCCCGAACAATAGACCGCATCGGGTTCTAACTTTATGTCAAACTCCATCCAACCATCCAAGCTCGGACGCCCCCATACGCCATCGGGAGCCAATTTCGCTTCGGTTCTTCCCATATTGAGGTATAGCATTGCCTCAAGGCCTGTACGTTCCGCTTGATAAATGTCCCGAAAAGCGGGAAGCTGGAGCAACGCTTTTTTCTCCCGATAAGCCTCAATGGATTGCTCCACCAAACGCTTCTGAAAACTTAGCACCAAAAAGTGGCGCGTCATCCACACGGACAGGAAATGCCCTCCGGATAACGGATAAATGGTCAGCGTATGACCTTTATAGTCAAATTCCTTCGGAGAATAGCCCGACGAGAAACGGCTTTGGAAAAAAGTATGAAGCATCTCGTCATCGCCCGGAGCCAGTTTGCAATACATCACCTGATTCCAAAACGTGTCCGGCCGGTGAAAGCTGATGAGCACTTCATTCATCTCGCGGCTCAATCCATGGGGCGTTTCCTGAAGAAGTACCTTCAAATGCTCCCTGACGTAAGCGAAAAGCGCCGACACACGCAAGTTATGGCGGTCTTCACTACAGTCCATTTGCTCTACGCTACGCACCACATCGGACATTCGGTCGGTATCAAACACCGCCACCGCATCCTGAGGCACTAGTTCATAAAGGTCTAAGCGACTGCGTTCCTCCGCCCTTTCCATCGCTTCAAAAGTATACAAGACAAAGCCTGCGCACAGCAAAGCCATGCACACTATCAATATTATCCGTATGAAGGGACGGGGTCTCATAGTGTCAGTTTATCAATCCGACACAAAAATAAGCAACTTTTGCTAATAAAACAAAACTTTGCGGAAAAAAGTTAAATTCAAAATTCCAATTCAAGCCCGTCATAAGCCAAATGCACGTGAGGAGGAAGTTTCTGGCACAAATCGGCATGAAGTCCCGCGTGATGAGCCAAATGAGTAAAGTAAGTCTCGCGCGCACCAATGCGACGTGCCGCCTCCAACGCCTCGGAGATAGACTGGTGAGTAGGATGAGGTTCTATGCGCAAGGCGTTGATGACCAACACATCTACTCCCTGCAAGCAGTCGTAAGACGCATCGGGAAGGGTGAGCATATCCGTCACATATCCCAGCCGTCCGCCGATACGATATCCCAAGATAGGCAAACGTCCGTGCATCACCTGCAAGGGCATCACTTCCGTACCTCTTATGTGGAAGGATTCGCCCGCGCGCACCTCATGCAGAAAGATACGCGGCACACCCGGATAAGTATGCTCCACAAAGCAATAAGGCATACGCATACGCAAGTGTTCCGCCGTATAGGCATCCGAGTAAATAGGGATGTCCCCCAACCGCCCATAGGGACGCAAATCGTCCAACCCGCCTACGTGGTCATAATGCTCGTGCGTCACCAGTACGCCGTCCATCCGTCCAAAGAACCCCGAACGCAGCATCTGATACCGGAAATCGGGACCGCAATCCATCAGCAACGTCTCGCCCGTGTCCGTATGCACCAAGGCCGAAGTACGCAGACGGTTGTCCCGCGGGTCTTTGGACGTACACACGGGGCAAGTACAACCAATCTCGGGCACGCCCGTCGAAGTTCCTGTTCCTAAAAATAGAAGTTTCATAACTGGCCTTAAAATGATAATTTATCGGGCTGCGAAGTTAAAACAAATCGTTTTATCCTCCATACTTTTATGCAATTATTTCTTCTTTATGTCCTTACATATCTTCCATTGTGAGGCAAACGGCATCGATG
>CALUIQ010000027.1 GCA_944320735.1 uncultured Bacteroides sp.
AATGAAGGTAATCAACTCCCCTCCTTCCGGAAGGTTGCTCTCCCCCGACAAACGGGGGAGTTCGGAGGGGGTTGGTGCCCAACGGGCGGGGTGGTAGGAAAAGTATGGTTCGACCTATTTAATATAAAAATAGGAGTCGCTTACGCGGCATATTTCTCCTACCACCTCCCCCTTCGGGGACTCCTCCTTCCGGAAGGAGGAGAGTCAAGTTACCATTCTTCATTCATCATTCTTAATTCTTCATTCAAGCGCGCTTGCGCGCGCATAAATTTCCATTTATCCTATAAATAAATAGATTAATCTTATGAGAAAAGTAGCATTGATAACCGGCATCACCGGACAAGACGGCTCTTACCTAGCCGAATTTTTAATCGAGAAAGGCTATGAGGTGCATGGCATTATGCGCCGTTCATCCTCGTTCAACACCGGCCGCATCGAGCACCTCTATTTGGACGAATGGGTGCGCGACATGAAAAAGAGCCGTTTGGTGAACCTGCATTGGGGCGACATGACCGACTCCAGCTCCCTCATCCGCATCATCAGCGACATTCACCCGACGGAGATATACAACTTGGCCGCACAAAGCCACGTAAAAGTATCGTTCGACGTGCCCGAATACACCGCCGAGGCCGATGCCGTAGGCACACTCCGCTTGCTGGAAGCCGTGCGCATCTGCGGACTGGAAAAAACTTGCCGCATCTACCAGGCTTCTACTTCCGAACTTTTCGGCAAAGTGCAGGAAGTGCCTCAAAAAGAGACGACGCCTTTCTATCCGCGCTCTCCTTACGGCGTGGCCAAGCAATATGGTTTTTGGATTACCAAGAATTACCGTGAAAGCTACGGTATGTTTGCCGTCAACGGGATCTTGTTCAACCACGAAAGCGAACGCCGTGGCGAGACCTTCGTCACCCGAAAAATTACGTTGGCCGCCGCACGCATCAAGCAGGGCTATCAAGACAAGCTCTATTTGGGCAACCTCGACGCCCGTCGTGACTGGGGCTACGCCAAAGACTACGTGGAGTGCATGTGGCTCATCTTGCAACACGAAACGCCGGAAGATTTCGTCATCGCTACGGGCGAGATGCACACCGTGCGCGAATTCTGTACCTTGGCTTTCCACTACTTGGGCATCGAACTGGAGTGGCAAGGCAGCGGAGTCGATGAGAAAGGTGTCGACAAGGCGACCGGACGCACGCTGGTAGAAGTCGACCCCAAATATTTCCGCCCGTGCGAAGTAGAGCAACTTTTGGGCGACCCCACCAAGGCAAAAGAATTGTTGGGATGGAATCCTACAAAAACTCCCTTTGCCGAGTTGGTGCGCATCATGGTGGAGCATGACATGCATTTTGTGAAGAAGCTGCATTTGAAAGCTCAATTGGATAAGGAGTGAACCGTATGTTAGCGAAAACAACCAAAATCTATGTGGCCGGACACCGCGGACTGGTAGGCTCGGCCATTTGGAACAACCTGCTGCAACGGGGATATACCAACCTGATAGGACGCACCCATCAAGAGTTGGATTTGTTGGACGGAGTAGCTGTCAGACGTTTCTTCGACGAAGAAAAGCCGGAAGCAGTGGTTTTGGCCGCCGCCCACGTGGGAGGCATTATGGCCAACCTGCAATATCGTGCCGACTTCATCTACGAGAATCTGCAGATTCAGCAAAACGTCATCGGTGAAAGCTTCCGCCACGATGTCAAGAAACTGCTTTTCTTGGGAAGCACCTGCATCTACCCGCGGGAAGCCCCCCAGCCTATGAAGGAAGACTGCCTGTTGACTTCGCCTTTGGAGTATACCAACGAGCCATACGCCATCGCCAAGATAGCCGGGTTGAAGATGTGCGAAAGTTTCAATTTGCAATACGGCACCAACTACATCGCCGTAATGCCCACCAACCTGTATGGTCCCAACGACAATTTCCATTTGGAAAACAGCCACGTCCTGCCCGCTATGATACGCAAGATACACTTGGCCAAATGCCTGAACACCCACGATTGGGAAGCCGTGCGCAAGGACTTGAACCTGCGCCCCGTAGAAGGAGTGAACGGAGAGGCCGACGAAGCCGCAATCACGAACGTGCTGGCCAAATACGGCATCGAGAGCGACCACGTCACTTTGTGGGGGACTGGCCAACCGATGCGCGAATTTTTGTGGAGCGAGGAGATGGCCGACGCCAGCGTACATGTGCTGCTGAACGTTGACTTCAAAGACACCTACGAGCCGGGATGCAAAGAGATTCGCAACTGCCACATCAATGTGGGCACAGGCAAGGAAATCAGCATCCACGACGTAGCCATGCTGATACAACGGGAAATAGGCTTTGCCGGTGAAATACGTTGGGACAGCACCAAGCCGGACGGCACCCTGAGAAAGCTGACGGACGTGACCAAGCTGCATCAATTGGGCTGGCACCACAAAGTGGAGATAGACGAAGGCGTCCACCGTTTGTATGAGTGGTATTTACATTAACACATTTACCATTTACAATTTATTATTTACAATTGGCATATTAGCACATTAAACCATTAGAAAAATGACCATAGCAGTAGATTTTGACGGAACGATCGTAAAGCACCGTTATCCGAAAATTGGAGAGGAAATTCCCTTTGCCATAGAGACACTGAAGATGTTGCAAAAAGACCATCATCGACTGATACTTTGGAGCGTGCGTGAAGGTCAGTTGCTGGACGAGGCGGTAGAATGGTGCCGCCAACGCGGCTTGGAGTTTTATGCGGTGAATCGTGACTACCCTGAAGAAGCGGAAGAACACAAAGGATTCTCCCGAAAGCTGAAAGCCGACCTCTTCATTGATGACCGCAACTTGGGCGGACTTCCTGACTGGGGAGACATCTACCGGATGATAACGGAGAAAATAACCTTCGAAGACTTGTATAAACAAGCACCGGAAGAGCCGCCTGTAAGAAAGAAAAAAGGACTCTTTGGATTTTTGAAATAATAGATTCGACTGAAAAACGTCTTTCACAATTTGCTGAAAGGCGTTTTTTTATTGCCTATTTCATCCAAAAGACTTATCTTTGAAGCCCAACAACGCTTATATAAATGGGAATTTATTTTTATGAACACAGAGACACGGAGACACAGAGCTTTTAGTTTTTTTCGCTGTGTCTGTCATTCTGAGCAAAGCGAAGACTATACTTTAATAAAATAATTAAAAGTGGTTTTGAGCGTAGCTAATCTCCTTCACGCACTGAGAGATGCTTCACTCCGTTCCTTTGACAAAAGAGAATAAATCTCTGTGTCTCCGTGTCTCTGTGTTCATAAAAAACAGCCCGATAAATTATCATTCAATATGGAACTATTAGTCTATAAAGCCTCAGCCGGTTCGGGAAAGACCTTTACACTGGCCGTAGAATACATCAAGCACTTGATCAGAAATCCAAGAGCTTATCGGCAAATCTTGGCCGTTACCTTCACCAACAAGGCAACCACAGAGATGAAGGAGCGCATCCTGCAACAATTGTATGGCATCTGGATAGGCGACCCCGCCTCAACCCCTTACCGCAATCGTATCATAGAAGATTTGCAAGGAACTGTCTCGGCTGAAGAACTGAGGACTCGTGCCGGCATAGCTTTGCAATATATGCTGCACGACTACAGCCGCTTCCGGGTAGAGACGATTGACTCTTTCTTCCAATCGGTTATGCGAAACTTGGCGAGGGAATTGGAGCTAAACCCCAATCTGAACATCGAATTAGACAGCACGGACGTGCTGGACGAA
>CALUIQ010000028.1 GCA_944320735.1 uncultured Bacteroides sp.
GTGTCGGCGGGACGGCCTTGCACGTTCAGTCCGCCCTCGTAGCAGATGCCGATGCTGTGGGCGTTGTAGCCCCGGCAGTGTGCCCCCACCTGTTCGATGGGGCGCGTGTTCACCACCGTGCCGTCGCAGCGGACGTAGTAATGGTAGCCCGTACCTTGGAACCCCCGGGCACGGTGTGCGGCTTCCAGCTGTGCGGGCGTGAAGTCGCGGTCGGCGCGCGTGGCGCTGCAATGGATGATGATGTACTCGATGTGTCGTTTCATCTTTTTTCTGCAATGGTTCGTTTTCATTGTTCGTTCTCCTTTCTTTTTTAATATATACGATATGTGTGTGCTTATTTTTCAGCCGCGGATGACGCAGATTACACGGATTTTATTCTTTTAAGGAGTTATCGGGAGTTAAAAGGAGTTAGGGCTTCGCCCGGAGTTATAGGCCAATAGAAAAAGGTATCGGCTTTTAACTCCCTTTTTACTCCTGCCGAAGGCATAACTCCTTCTTACTCCTAAAAATGAAAAATCTGCGTCATCTGCGTCATCTGCGGCTGAAAAATTAGACAACACGAAGGTCTCTTCCTCTCCGGAAGGACAAGGCAAAGGTACGGGAGATGTCTGACACCGCTTGGCGAACCGGTGCCCGTTGGTGTCTCACGGTGCTTGGCGGTGTCGCGGCTTAACTTTTCTTATAGGACGGGAGAGATGATTAGGATAGTGCCTATATTGGGAAAGGTGGTGAACGTGTTAAACAATCACAAAATAAAGCACCTCTTTTTTTTAGTACTTTGCTCTATTCAAACGGTTGAAAACCAAGTATTGTTTTCCTCAAAAGTACTCAAAAACGCGATTTTGCCGTCTCAAATCTTGTCTGTTATTTTGCCGTAAGAAAAAGCCGGGGCAATAGTGCGTCGGCACAACGTCTAAAATCAGATAACAGATATGGAAACAAATCTCATTACCGACGAACCGCTCCTCATTTGCGAATTCCAAAACGTGAGGAGCCGCAATCCGAGGCCTATCCGCTTCGGTGAATTTATGGAGCGGGTATGCAGCCCCGCCTACCGGGAACACGTACTGCGATTCCGCCGGTTGGCCGCTGACGAAGCCACCCGCGCCGAAGCACAGCGGGTGAAAGGCGACACACCGTGCGTGGTGATAGCGGGCAACTGCAAGGAGGGACACAAGGTGGAACACCTCATCAGCTACAGCGGCCTGCTGTGCATCGACCTCGACCATACGGACGAACGGACGGACGACATCATCCGCCGCGTGCAGAGCCTGCCTTGGGTGATGGCCGCCTTCCGCAGCATCTCCGGAAAAGGAGTCAAGGTCGTGGCACGCGTCAGCACCGACGATATGCGTCGTCGCTACGCCCAACTCTACGCGGCGGTGGGCAGTGCCGTGAGTGCTTGTGCCGGACATCCTTACGACGAGAAGTGCAAAATCCTCACCCAGCCCTGCTACTACTCCTGGGACCCCGACGCCTTCCATCGTCCCGATGCCACCCCCTTCCGGATGCCCGAGCCGTTGAAGGAGGACGAAACACTCGTGCCTGCGCCGGAAGCGGCTGTCCCCGCGTCCCCCAAGGCCGAACCGAAAGCCGAGCCCGGTGCGGGATTCCTCGTGCAGTTCATCGACACCTTCGAGCGTCGCAACCCATACGTCCGCGGCCAGCGAAACGACTGCACGCTGAAGCTCGGTATGTGGGCTCGTAGTAAAGGTTTTTCGCAAGAAGAACTGGAGAAACTCATCCAGATGTTCAGCTATCGGCACGCGGCGGAAGATTTTACCTCCTTCGACATCCGTCAACGCATTTTGGCTGGTTATCAGTATGTTAGCAAAACACAAAATGCGGAAAAAGGCGCAAATAGGGGTCATTTTGGGGTCAGGGGTCACTTGACCCCTATTTGGGGGGACGCCAGCGGGGACGAGAAAGACGAATTGTTGGAAAATAATGAAGCCCTTATGCGCTCGCTCCCCTTGATTCCCGATGAGGTGTACGCGGCTCTGCCCGACTACCTCCAACGCTGCGTGCTGCCTGCGGGCAATGCCTACGAGCGCGATTTCCTGCTGTTGGGGTCCCTCGTCAGTTGCAGTGCCGCCTTGCCTCTCGTCCGTTTCCGCTACAAGCAGGTGGAGTATTCCACGCACTTCTACCTGGGCATCGTGGCACCCGCCGGTACCGGCAAGGGAGTCTTGGCCTTCACCCACACCCTGCTGGACGCTACCGAAGACTATTACGCCCGCATACGCGACGAAGTGGAGCGTGCTAACGAAGCTGCCGACGCGGCGTGGAAGCAGGAGATAGGCGAAGCAGGCAAGCAGCACCGCACGCCCGACTACAGCCGCCGTCCCCGTCCGCAGAAGTTGCCCTACTTCAAGCTGTCCGCCACCACCAGCAAGAGCCGCTTGATAGAGAGCTTGGCGGCGGCGGGCGACGTGGGTTGCGCCATGGCCACTACCGAGATGGCCACGCTCACCGAAGCCATCGGCACCGACTACGGACGCTTCGAGGACATCCTCCTCAAGGCCTGCCACCACGAAGAAGTGTCCTCGTCCTACAAGGTGGACGGACGTCCCATCGTGGCGCGCCGTCCCCGCCTGGCCGTGTCGCTGAGCGGCACGCCCGAACAGTTCGTCGCCTTCTTCCGTACCACCGAGACGGGGCTTTACAGCCGTTTCGCCATCTGTTCGCGTCCCGCCTCCGTGCAGTGGGAGTCGTGCGCCCCCGATGACGACAAGCCCGAACTTACCCAGTACTACCGCACGCTGGGCGACGAGTTGCTGAGCCTGCACACCCTGCTGCTCAAAAGCCCCACGCTGGTCACCTTCAGCCGCCGACAGTGGAGCGAGCACACGGCCTACTTCTCCCGTATGCTGCAGTCCGCCCACGCCGAAGGACGAGATGCCTTGATGAGCATCCTCTTCCGTCACGGCTTGTTGGTGATGCGCCTGGCGGCCATACTGACCTGCTTCCGCAAGTGTGCCGAGTTTCCCGGCGCGAACGAATACCGCTGCACCGACACCGACTTCCACTCCGCCATGCTCATCACGCAGACGGTGCTGGAGCACAGCCTCCTGCTCAGCTCCTCCCTGCCGGACAGCGCACGCCCCGTACAGCCTTTGCAGAAGCCCCACAAGCTGGAAAGCCTGTTGGCTGCACTTCCTGAGAAATTCTCTTACAGCGAGTTTATGTCGCAGGCCGCCGATTTGCAATGTTCGCAGAGTACGTGCAAACGGATGCTACGTAGGGCTTTGGCGTCTCAACTCGTTGAAAAAGAAGAAGATGGCTATCGGAAGGCAAAAACAAGTACCCCCGAATAGGGGTCAAGTGACCCCTGACCCCAAAATGACCCCTAATTGCCGTCTAAAAACGGGGTGCAAAAAGTAAACCAACTTAACAAGAAAGGAGATGATCATGAAAACCGAACCAACCGCACCGTTACCCATAGAGGAGGACAAAGCCCCCTTTGTCGTCCGTCCCTACCGCAAGTCCGAGCTTGCCCGGCTCTACTTCCCCGAGCTTCGCCCCCGTTGCGCCCTCAAGAAGCTCAACCGCTGGATAGAGCGCAACAAGAAGCTGAGTGAAGAACTTTATGCCGGACCCGAAGGCCGCAACGAGTCCACCTTCAGCCGCCGCCAAGTGAAACTGATTGTCGGGTGCTTCGATGAACCGTAGAAGGGGATTAAGAATGAAGAATTAAGAATGAAGAATGGTAACTTAACTCTCCTCCTTCCGGAAGGAGGGGAGTTGATTACCCTAATTCTTCATTCATCATTCTTCATTCTTCATTAAAAGTAGCGCTTCGTCTCTTTTAATGGGGCGGGGCGTTGCTTTAAATGTTATTCTCCCGCTTCTTTTCATTCTTTTCTTATATCCTACGCATCTATGTTCGATACTGGAAGATGAAATCAGCCCGCGATGTAGTATGACGGTGAATGAATGCGCTCCGTGCGCATAATTTGTATATGGAATGGGCTGTTTTCTCCATAATTTTCACTACTTTTGCAATGTAAATACGAAAACGGACAACCAATATGAAATACCTTAACCCAAAAGCCGACTTGACTTTCAAGAAAGTCTTCGGCGAGCATCCCGACTTGATCATCAGTTTCCTCAACGCGCTGCTCCCGTTGGACACGCCAGAGGAGGAAATTACGTGGGTGGAATACCTCAACCCCGAGTTGGTGCCGCGCAGCCCGTTCCGTAAGGACAGCATCGTGGACGTGCGCTGCAAGGACCGGCAGGGCAGGCAGTTCATCGTGGAGATGCAGATGATGTGGACTTCGGCGTACAAGCAACGCGTCTTGTTCAACGCCTCGAAAGCCTACGTCAGCCAGTTGGAGGTAGGAGGCGATTACGAACAGCTGCAGCCGGTTTACTCGCTGAACTTGGTGAACGACACCTTCTCCGACAGTGAGGAGTATTACCACGACTTCAAGATCGTGGAGATAGCCGACACGCGGGAAGTCATCGAGGGGATGCGCTTCATCTTCGTGGAACTGCCCAAGTTCACGCCCCGCAACTATGGCGACAAGAAGATGAAGGTGCTTTGGCTCCGTTTCCTTACGGAAATTAACGAGCACACCCGTGAGGTGCCGGACGAACTGATGGAAAATCCCGAAATCAACAAGGCGGTCGTCCAGTTGGAAGAATCCGCTTTTACGGAAAAGCAACTTTTGGGCTACGAGGAATTTTGGGATATGGTGAGCACGATGAAGATGCAAATCAGCAGTTCGCGCCGTGAAGGCCGTGAGGAGGGGCGTGCTGAGGGTCGTGCTGAAGGCCGTGCGGAAGAACGCCTTGCCACTGCCGGAAATCTGAAGCGTTTGGGCGTATCCGCCGAGATTATTGCGCAAGCTACGGGATTGAGCGTGGCGGAGATAGAACGCCTCTGATTCATTCCGCAAAGGTATAATTCCTGGCAAAGCCACGCTTCCCCCGCATTTTGATATAATAGTGATAATATCTGAGACAATACTTAAAGCCGAAGTAGGGGATTTCTTGTATCTTAGCACCCGATAAAAAGGCTTAGGAATATGAAAAAGTTATTGTTCGTACTTTTGTGGTTGGGTTGTGCCTGTTGGGGCGGCTTGCGTGCGCAGCTGCCTGTCTTGATGGATATGGTGCACCACAACCCCGGTGAACCTTTTACGGAAAGCAAGTTCAACGCCCCCGCTACTTTGGCCCGCTACGGTTACAGCGCGCAAGTGGTCAATGAATTCCAATCGGTACACACCGCCATCACCTACGATGGGCTGGACGGGCGCATTTGTCCTCCCGGCTCGGAAGAACGCTTGTGGGCCGACTCCGTGGCCGACCGAATTCGGCACAGGATAGAGGCGATACACCGAGCCGGACTGGAGGCGTATTACTTTGCGGACATCATCGTCTTCCCCAAACGGTTGGTGGAGATATACCGGGACGAGATTTGCGATGCGGACGGGAACATCGACTTTACCAGACCCAAGACGCAGGAGATTCACCGCGTGATGCTCAGGGAAGTGTTCGAGCGTTTTCCCACGCTGGACGGACTGGTCATCCGGGTGGGGGAGACCTATCTGCACAACACACCCTATCATACGGGCAACGGCCCCATCTTGAAGGGCAAGGGCAAGGCAAGCCGGAACGCCCCGTACAAGACGGACGGGGGAGAGGAAGTACACCGCAGCCTGATGAACTTGCTGAGGGAGGAAGTGTGCGTCCGGCTGAACAAAAAAATATTCTACCGTACTTGGGACTTCGGATTCTTCCATACCACCCCGCAGTATTACTTGAACGTGACCGACGGCGTGGAGCCCCATCCTAACCTATATATATGTGTCAAGCACGTGAAGGGAGACTATTTCCGGACCTATAAATTCAATCCGACCTTGGGAATAGGACGCCACAAACAGGTGGTTGAGATAGAATGCCAACGGGAATACGAAGGAAAAGGCGCTTATCCCAACTATATAGCGGACGGCGTGCTGAACGGTTTTGAAGAGTTGAAGTCCGATGCTTCCCCTTACTGTATGAACCAGCTCAAGGGCAATCCGTTGTTGGCAGGCATTTGGACTTGGTCGAGGGGCGGGGGATGGAGAGGCCCGTATATAAAGAACGAGCTGTGGTGTGAAGCCAATGTGGCGGTATTGGCCGGATGGGCGCGCGATATGTCGCTTACGGAGCGGGATTTGTTTGCCTCCTATGCGGCTGATAACGGGTTCGAGGGAGAAGACATCGGACGTTTCCACCGCTTGGCGCTTTTGTCGGCCGATGCCATTGTCAGGGGCAGGTATTCGTTGGTTAAGCCCGTCAAGGTGTTGTGGACCCGCGACCAGTTCATCGGTGGCACGGAAGCGTTGAAGGCTAATTTGGAAACCATCGTGAATTCCGGCCTGACCGACCGCGTGATGGCGGAAAAACGGGAAAGCGTGGCGTTGTGGGAAAAAATAGTGGCACTGGCCGACTCGATACAAACCGGGCGTCCCGACCTGCGGAGCTATCTGCGCACGTCCTCCCGCTACGGGCTTTTGCTCTACTCCATCTATGAGCAAGGCTGGACGATTATGCTGAAAGGCTATGAGGGAGACAAGTCGGGAAAGTACGACATACAGGCGTTGGAGAAAGCAATAGCGCGGTATGACCGCTTGTGGGAAGAATACCTTGCCTTCGTCCAGGCCCAAGCCGATTGCGCCACCGCCTACGAGCCTTACGCTTTCAATTTCAGGAATCCGCCGTCGTATCGCAACCCGAAGTTGGGATTGAAACCCACTGTGGATAAATATAGGAAAATAATAGGTAAGTGAATGATTTATTTTTTGTACCTTTGCCCTATACACTATCAAACACAGCAATGATGGAAGCAGTAAAAGGTATTCCCTACGGAGTGGCGCGCTTTGAAGACGTGCGAAACGGAAGTTTTTATTATGTAGATAAGACAATGTATCTCCCCTTGTTGGAAGATACCGGTAATTACTTGTTTCTCATCCGTCCGCGTCGTTTCGGCAAGAGTGTGTTTGTGAGTATGATGCAGGCTTACTATGACATTGCGAAAGCGGACAAGTTCGACCGGCTGTTCGACGGGCTTTGGATACACGAGCATCCCACGCCGCTGAAGAACTCGTTCCAGGTGATTTACTTTGACTTCTCTCTCGTGGGAACGGCAGGAAAAGGCCTGGAGGCCAACTTTGACTTTTATTGCGGTATGGTGATGGACAGTTTCATCAAGCGCTATAAGGATTATTACGATGAGGATTTCTGCAACAAGGTGCTTGGCACGGAGGATGCGTCTTACAAGATGAAACTGGTCAATGACGAGGCGCATACCAAGGGCTATCCTCTCTACCTGATTATAGACGAATACGACAACTTCACCAACGTCATCTTGAGTGAAGGGGGAAAAGGAGTGTTTCGCAACCTGACGCACGCCAGCGGTTTCTACCGGGAATACTTCAAGCTGTTCAAGGCGATGTTCAGCCGGGTGTTCCTCATCGGGGTGTCGCCCGTGACGTTGGACGACCTTTCGAGCGGGTACAACATCGACTGGAACATCTCGCAAGACCCACGCTTCAACGATATGCTGGGTTTCTCGGAGAACGACGTGCGTACAATGTTCCGCTACTTCCAAGAGAACGGCAAGTTGCGGGCGGAGGCGGACATCGAGGCGATGCTGGAGGAGATGAAGCCGTGGTACAACAATTATTGTTTCGCCAAACAATGCTTGGAAAAGGAACGCATCTACAACTGTGATATGGTGCTCTACTACCTGCGCAACCAAGTCCTCTATGGCTATGCACCGGAAGAGATGGTGGACAAGAACATCCGCACGGACTATAAGAAACTGAAGATGTTGGCGGACATCGACCGGGGCAACCAGCGGGAGAACCGTATGAGTGTCATCGAGGAGATTGCCGCCACAGGAAAGGTGACAATGGCCTTGAAAACTTCTTTCCCTGCCGAATACGTGACGGACGACAATAATTTCCGGAGCTTGCTTTATTATTATGGATTGCTGACTATGCACAAATCTGTCGGGCGGCGTATTGAGATGGTCATCCCCAACCATTGCGTGAGGGAGCAGTATTGGTCTTTTATGCGGGATTATTTCGAGCGGAGTGTTCCGATGGACGTCATCGCCTTGCAAGACGAAATGGACTTGATGACCTACGAGGGTAATTGGCAACCGTTGATTCGTCGCATAGCCGAGGCTTACAAGGAGAACTCCTCCATCCGTGACAGCATCCGGGGCGAACACAACTTGCAAGGCTTCTTCAAGGCTTACCTGGCACTAAATTCCCTTTATTTGGTGGAGCCGGAAATAGAGTTGAATTACGGCTACAGTGATTTCCTAATGCTGCCGGACAAGGCACGCTACGCGGACATCGCCCACAGCTACATTATGGAGTTGAAGTACGTCAACCCTACCGCCACGGACGCCGATGTGGAAGCGAAGAGCCGGGAGGCGGAGGAGCAACTAAAGAAGTACAGTGCGGACAAGGTGGTGCAACGCCTTTGCGCCGGTACACAATTGCACCTGCTGAAAGTGGTGTTCCGGGGGGCGGAGATGGTAGTATTTAATGAGGAATGATGAATGAGGAATTAAATTCTTCATTTGATATAATAGTGATAGTATCTGAAACAATATTAAAAGCCGAAGTCGTGGATTTCTTGTACCTTAGCCCCTGATTAAAAAAATGAAGGAGCTATGAGAAAGATACCTTTTATGATAAGCGGGTTGTCCCTGCTGCCCGCTTTGTCGGCTTGGGGGCAACAGCACCCCAACATCGTGCTTATCTTGGCGGACGATATGGGTTATGGCGACGTGTCCTGTCTGGGTGGTGATTCCTCGCTGTTGCATACGCCAAACATCGACCGCTTGGCGGCGGAGGGAGTGGCGTTCACGGACGCGCATTCCGGCTCGGCAGTCAGCACGCCTACCCGCTACGGCATCCTGACCGGACGCTACAGTTGGCGTTCCACACTGAAGAAAGGCGTACTGAACGGGTATTCTCCGGCATTGATAGCCGAGGGACAGGAGACGGTGGCCTCGATGCTGAAGGAAGAGGGCTACGCAACGGCCTGCATCGGCAAATGGCACCTCGGTTGGGACTGGGC
>CALUIQ010000029.1 GCA_944320735.1 uncultured Bacteroides sp.
ACGCTGTCGGCAAGCTTGCGTATGAGGAGTGTGATGCTTCGCTCGTTCCGGATATTTTTTCTGATGACAATATCGGAGTAGAGCACTTTCTGATAAAGTGAGGTCAGCCATAAACGTTTATCGATGAAAGAGAACGACTCGGCTAATCCACCGAAATAGAAATAATCGCCAAGTAAGCGTATGACGTCTGCTTTTTGTGGGGAGAGGTACCAATGCTCATTTAGTGTCAATCCTTTATATTTTAAATATTCAGAAAATGAAAAAGGCCAGATTTCTTGGATGAGAAATCTTCCGCCGAGTGTGGAGGTTATCTCCCGGCTCAACATATGGGCATTGCTGCCGGTGATGAATACACGTCTCCCTTCATCGGCAAGCCTTCGGGCGAAATGTTCCCAGCCATCGACGTTTTGAATCTCATCAAGGAAAATGATAGGCTCATACGCAAACAGTTCGCGGTATGCGTCAATCACTATGTGCAAATCTTCTTTCTTTATGTCTGTAATACGTTCGTCCTCGAAGTTTATGAACAGTATTTCGTGTATGTTATGGCCTTCGTTTAGTAACTGTTGGATGTATTGGTAGAGCATATAGGTCTTTCCCGCACGGCGTATTCCGACAAAAACGTAATTCCCGGCCGGGTCTATTGCGATATTTCGCTTTTGCAGCTTTATGTTTCTAATGAAATCTTGTTGCCACAAAATAATTTCTTGAATAATACTTTTCTCCATATGACGATGCTTGTTTTACCGCAAAAATAGTGATTTTTATTGTATAGAGAGCATAAATCGTCAAAATATGTACTCTATAGGGAGCATATTCGGAGAAAATATGTACTTTAATCCATTATTCTTATGAAAATAGTAGTGACCGGTACCCGTGGTATACCGAATATTATGGGTGGCGTGGAGACGCATTGCGAGGAATTGTTTCCCCGGATGGCGCGGCGAGGCTTTGACGTGACCGTCATCCGGAGAAGCAACTATGTGAAAGATAACCTGACGGAATGGAATGATGTCAATTTGGTGGACATAGAAAGTCCGAAAAAGAAATCATTCGAGGCCATTATCCATACGTTCCGGGCGATAAACAAGGCGAAACGGTTGGGGGCGGACGTGCTGCACATCCATGCCATTGGGCCTGCACTGCTTGTTCCTTACGCGAAGTTGTTGGGTATGAAGGTAGTGTTCACCCATCATGGACCGGATTATGACCGAGACAAGTGGGGGCTGGCGGCAAAGACGATGCTGAAACTCGGTGAGCGTTTGGGCTGCATGTTTGCCGATGAGGTGATTGTCATTTCTGATGTCATTCGTAATCTGATAAGACGGAAATATGGCAGGACGCAGTACGTACACCTTATATATAATGGCGTGTCGCAACCGGAAAAGTGTGATTATCCCGAATATTTCCAAGGATTGGGCATCGAGAAAGGCAAGTACATCTTAGGTATGTGCCGTTTCGTTCCGGAAAAGAACCTGCACCACTTGGTTTCGGCTTTTGCCAAAATGAAGAATGCGGCGTCTGACATCAAGTTGGTTCTTGCCGGCGACACGGACTTTGAGGATGACTATTCACGTGGCTTGAAAGAAATGGCCAAAAAGAACGGAGTGGTGCTGACAGGTTTTGTCAAAGGCCGCAAGTTACACTCGCTGTTGACAAACTGCCGTTGTTATTGTTTGCCTTCGAGCCACGAGGGTTTGCCCATTGCTTTGCTGGAAGCTATGAGTTACGGTGTGAAGGTGGTCGTCAGTGACATTCCTGCAAACAAGGAAGTAGGCTTGCCCGAAAGTGATTACTTTCCTGTCGGAAACGTTGATGCACTCGCTGACAAGCTGAAAGCCATTGTCGAGCAACCCTTGCAGCATATTGATTACGACATGAAGAAATACAACTGGGAAAAGATTGCCGACCAAGTGGCGGAGGTGTATGATTTCTTGAAGTGATGTGTCAAATAGTAAGTATCCAAAACTGACATATTGCAATTCCTTGGTTCTGTCGCTTCCTTCGCGCTGTAATCATAAAAAGAGAATACGATGTACGCTATGAAGATTGTGGGCGACTCTTCATCCGGTTTTCATTTTATTTTCGTACCTTTGCCCTACACACCATCAACACAGCAAAGATGAACGCAGTAAAAGGCATCCCATACGGAGTGGCGCGCTTTGAGGAAGTGCGGAACGAGAACTTCTATTACGTAGACAAGACGATGTATCTTCCCTTGTTGGAGGATACGGGCAAATACTTGTTCCTCATCCGCCCGCGGCGGTTCGGGAAGAGCGTGTTCGTGAGCATGATGCAGGCTTACTACGATATTGCGAAGGCAGACAAGTTCGACCGGCTGTTCGACGGGCTTTGGATTCAGCAACATCCCACGCCGTTGAAGAATAGTTTTCAGGTGATTTACTTCGACTTCTCCCAAGCGGGGGCGGGTATGGAACGCTTGGAGTACACGTTCAACGACTATTGCAGCAAACAGTTGGACCGTTTCATCGAGCGATACCGCTCTTATTATGACGAAGACTTCTTCCGTGAGGTAAAATCCACCACCGATGCCGCGAACAAGTTGCGCTCCATCAATGGCAAGGCACAGGAGTTAGGCTATCCTCTTTATCTGATTATCGATGAGTATGACAACTTCACCAATGTCATTCTTAGTGAAGGAGGCAAGGACGTGTTCCGCAACCTGACGCACGCCAGCGGTTTCTATCGGGAATATTTCAAGCTGTTCAAGGCGATGTTCAGCCGGGTGTTCCTCATCGGCGTTTCGCCCGTGACGCTGGATGACCTTTCAAGCGGATACAACATCGACTGGAACATCTCACAAGACCCGCGCTTCAACGATATGTTGGGCTTCTCGGAAAGTGACGTGCGCACGATGTTCCATTATTTCCAAGACAACGGAAAGTTGCAGGCGGAGGCGGACATCGAGGCGATGTTGGAGGAGATGAAGCCGTGGTACAACAACTATTGCTTCGCGGAAGAATGCCTTGACGATGACCGTATCTATAACTGCGATATGGTACTTTACTACTTGCGCAACCAAGTACTCTATGGGGCTGCACCGAAGGAAATGGTTGACAAGAACATCCGCACGGACTACAAGAAGCTGAAGATGCTGGCGGACATCGACCGTGGCAACAGGCGGGAAAACCGCATGAGCGTCATCGAGGAGATTGCCGCCACGGGTTCCGTGCTGATGAACTTGAAAACGTCTTTCCCCGCCGAGTACGTAACGGACGACAATAATTTCCGGAGCCTGCTTTATTACTACGGCCTGCTGACTATGCACAAATCAGTCGGTCCATGGATAGAAATGGTGATACCCAACCATTGTGTGAGGGAACAGTATTGGTCTTTCATGCGGGATTATTTCGAGCGGAGTGCCCCGATGGATGTCATCGCTTTCCAACAAGAAATGATGTTGATGACCTACGAGGGTGACTGGCAACCGTTGATTCGCCGCATAGCCGAAGCCTATAAGGAAAATTCCTCCATCCGCGACAGCATCCGAGGCGAGCACAACCTGCAAGGCTTCTTCAAGGCTTACTTGGCGTTGAATTCCCTTTACTTGGTGGAGCCGGAGATAGAACTGAACTACGGGTACAGCGATTTCCTGATGCTTCCGGACAAGGCACGTTACGCGGACATCGCCCACAGCTACATTATGGAGTTGAAATACGTCAATCCCACCGCCACGGATGCCGAAGTGGAAGCGAAAAGCCGAGAAGCGGAGGAGCAACTAAAGAAGTACAGTGCGGACAAGGTAGTGCAACGACTTTGCGCCGGTACGCAACTGCATCTGTTGAAGGTGGTGTTCCAAGGTGCCGAAATGCGAATCTGTGAAGAAACTGCTCCAGTTACGATTTAACCATCTACTATTTAGTATAAGTAACTAATCAATATTATCTCATAGCACACAGCTAACACAGGTGAGACAGATTATTTCATTTACCAAATACAAAGTACAAAATCTTAAATTATAAATGGTTAAATAGTAAATAAAGAACATCTGTAGTCATCTGTTAAATCTGTGTTATCTGTGTGCCATCTCGCTTCCAATCGAATACGGCAAATATGAACCGACTGATTATTGATTTCATTGAAAGCTACAGGTACTCATTCTAAAGTATAAACGCCAATCATTCTTCCTCAAGCATCCATTTCCACACCGGAATGACTTCTATCTGGCGTCCATTCACTTCTACCGTGTTTTCTTCCTCGAAAGTTAAGATTAACAACCGCCGACAATCAAGACGGGAAGCTAATTTACACAAAGCGTCTGTCTCGCGCTTCCATGTGTCTGGCGTGGCATAGGGATGGTAACTTACTTGAATGGCAAGAGCTTGGTCGGGTATATAAAAGTCTACTTCAACAGTTTTTTTGTAAAAGAATACCTGCTCATCCGTCCCGTAACGGCGCATCAGTTCAACGGCTACCATGTTTTCGAGCAGGGAGGTTTCAATATCCAAGGCAAGCAAACTGATAATGCCATTGTCTATGAAATAATATTTGGAATTAGTTTCCTGTTCAGTCAGGTTATCGGCTATGTTCTTTACCGGGAGAATGAGAAATGCTTCCTGTGCATAATTCACATAGTTGATAATCGTATTTTTGCTGACTTTCGTTCCCGTTGTTTTAATGATATTGGTCAGTCTGGTAAAAGACAGAGGCTGTTTGACGCTTTCCGCCATTTTCCGGAATATCATTCTCAGGGCAAACGTGTTGTCAATGCGATGACGAAAGGCGATATCGCCCAAGAAAATCTTCTGATAAACGCTGGTAAGATAGTCGCGTTTGGAAGCCAAACAAGCTCCCTCCGGGAAACCACCAAAATGCATGTATTCATCGAACAAACGTTGCACCGTGCTTTTCCCTTCTGTTGTAGACAAAGAAAGGGAAGCAAAAACCGTATTGTTGGCTCGCAGATATTCCTTCAAATCATAGGGAAATACGTTAACCATGATGTATCGCCCACCTAAAGTAGTCGCAACGTCACGACTAAGCATTTTCGCATTGCTTCCGGTAATATACACCTTGTATTTGTTGTCGGCCAAACGGCGCGCAAACTTTTCCCAACCTTCAATGTTTTGTACCTCATCCAAAAATAACATAGGGCGGTATCGGGACAGGATACCATGCACTTCCAATAGCAAATTCAAGTCTTCCGCTTGCATCCCCATCAAACGCTCGTCCTCAAAGTTTATGTATATCATTTGATCCCAAGAAATACCTTCGCGCAAGTTGGCTTGTATCTGTTGATACAACATAAATGACTTGCCGGCTCGTCGGACACCTACGAGAACGTAATTCGTGAAGTCTTTCATATGAAGCTTCCTTGGAATAACAACTTGGCGTTCTACACTCATTCTGTTGTCGAGCATGACTTGCTTTAAGAGTTCTTTTTGTATCATAAATGCAATATTGTTCCGTTTACGAGACAAAAATAAGTTTTTTCTGTCTTATAGGCAAGACAAAATGTATTTTACTATAGAAAATCCTTTTTCGCTGAAGATAAACCGATTTATATACCAAATTATTTTTCAATCAATGAAAAAAATCCTCATGGTCTGCGAGGCTTTGGGGGGTGGAGTCTTCGCATACGTATCTCAACGCAGTAGCGGAGATGCGAATCTGTGAAGAAACTGCCAACGAATGAAACTTATTACGGATTTTCATACCCAAAATACATATTAGGAAAAGATTTCGCCTTACAAAACATACAATATAAATAATTTGAGCTACATTTGCCACACGAACTAATTATAACGCATAGGTATCTATATGGAAAAAGCAAAAGTTTACTTCACTGACCTGCGTACCTCGCCCACTTCCAATCTCCTTGACAAGATGGAACGGCTGGTCAAGAAAGCGGGTATCTCCCAGCTTCCTTTGAAAGACAGTTTTGTAGCCATTAAAATACACTTTGGCGAACCGGGCAACCTTGCCTACATACGCCCCAACTATGCCGCCCGTCTGGCGAAATTGCTTCGCAGTTACGGTGCCAAACCGTTCTTGACGGACTGCAACACACTCTACTCCGGACGCCGCGCCAATGCGGTAGACCACTTGGAGAGTGCTATGGAGAACGGTTTTAATCCCATCTCCGCTCAGTGTCAGGTCATCATAGCCGATGGACTGAAAGGAACAGACTACCGTGAAATTCCCATCAACGGAAAATATTGCAAAGCGCCTAAAATAGGAGCGGCACTGGCCGATGCGGACATCATCATCAGCATGAACCACTTCAAAGGACATGAGCAAGCGGGATTCGGTGGAGCGTTGAAAAACTTGGGTATGGGCGGTGCGGCTGTACCCGGCAAACTGGAACTTCACGCCTCGGCACAACCCAAAATCGACACCGACCATTGCATTGGTTGTAATATCTGTGTAAAGCACTGTGCCCACGATGCCGTACACCTGAACGCCGACCGCAAAGCCGAGATAGACTACACCAAATGCGTGGGATGCGGGCAATGCGTGGCTTTGTGCCAACACGATGCCGCCATCGTAGGCAGTTGGGACACATCGGAGAATATGAACTACAAGATTGCCGAATATACCCAAGCCGTCTTGAAAGACAAGCCCCACTTCCACATCAGCTTTGTGATGAACGTATCGCCCGAGTGCGATTGCTGGAACCACAACGATGCCGCCATCATCCCCGACCTCGGTATCTTGGCGTCTACCGACCCTGTGGCATTGGACCAAGCTTGCGCAGACCTCGTGAACCAAACTCCCGTGTTGCACAGCAACAACGTGTTGGGCAACAAACACGAGCACGAAGACTTGTGCGGATGCGACAAGTTCCACCTTATCCACCCCAACACCAACTGGCAATCCGGTTTGCAACACGCCGAGGAGATTGGCATCGGTACACGCGCTTACGAACTGATAGTATAATCTTTATAATAAATACACAATGAGTATGAATACATCCGCTAAACTTTATTCTTTGTCTTTTGGAAATGCCAAGACCTACTTGTTTGCATTTCTGTTTGTGGCCGGCAACATTATCTTGCCTCAACTTTGCCACTTGATTCCCATGGGAGGCCCTACGCTGCTGCCCATCTATTTCTTCACACTAATAGCCGCTTATAAATTCGGCTTCCGCGTAGGCTTGCTGACAGCTTTGCTTTCTCCGGTGCTCAACCACTTACTGTTTGCCATGCCTGCCGCTGCTGTGCTTCCCGCCATTTTGGTGAAGTCAAGCTTATTGGCCATAGCCGCTTCGTTGGCAGCCCGCCACACACGCAACATCGGCCTTCTTCCTCTGCTGGGAGTGGTATTGGCCTACCAAGTCATTGGAACTGCTTTTGAGTGGGCTTTCACGGGAAGTTTCTACTTAGCCGTTCAAGACTTCCGCATCGGCCTTCCCGGTATGTTACTGCAATGGGTAGGCGGTTATGCTTTGCTGAAAGCTATCGCCAAGCAATAATAATCTAAATGAAGCATGAAGAATGATGAATGAAGAATTACCATACGGCATAACAACATACTATGACAGCGCAGCCCAATTCTTCATTCTTCATTCATTAAAGTTTTCTTTCCTCCCACTCACCTCCATGTAATTCCATCACCGAACGATAACCCGCGCGGCGCAACGCTTGAAGAGCCGCCTGCCGTCCGGCATCAATACGGTCGGGATAATGAGCATCCGTATTGACTTGCACACGGATGCCCAAATCATAGAGAAAAGAAAAATAGCGCACATCGGGATAGAACACTCCCAAATCCTCGTAAGCTTTCGTATTCACTTCCATCTGAAGGCCTTGGCGAGCGATAGCCTCGAAGTAGGTACGCACCAAAGCGTCATACCAAGGCTCGTCCATAATGCCCGGACGCATATAAGAGGCGTTATAGTGTATTTTGTCGGCATGCCCCACGATATCAAATCCTCCGTGACGCAACATAGCCATAGAGCGAGCATAGTAGCGACGAACCGTTTCCTCCACATCCCCTTCAAAATGTTTCTCTACCATCTGCTTGAATTGAGCAGCCGGAAGGTCTGAGTCGACAAGTCGCCCCATAGGGTCGTATAAGAGATGGACAGAACCTATGCGATAATCTAAGGGCAGACTTGCAAAACAAGGCGAAGCGGGATGGTGCTCTTCATTCAGATAATCAATCTCAAGCCCGATGTACAACTCTATGCGGAAGCGGTATAGACGGCGCATACGGTGAAACTCGGCCAGATAATCATCCATCCGGTCCCACTCCATAGTCCATGCCGTCGGAAATGGCAAAGGAGCATGCGAGGAAAAGCCCAACGAGGTAAAACCGCGGGCAAGCGCAAAACGAATGTGGTCATGCATCAGACAACGGCCGTCACAAAAAAGTGTATGGGTATGGTAATTTGTCATAGTGCCTGCTAATTTTCTATTTCGCTCAATTCCATCCAACGTTCCGTCTTTTGGTCTATCAACTCATTGACCACGGGCAAGCGTTTGGACATCTCAGTCAGCTGCTCCACGGAAAGAGTACCGCCACACAGAGCCTGTTCCAAGGATTTTTTCTCCGTCTCCAAGTCGGCTATCTCCTGCTCCAACGCCTCAAACTCACGACGTTCCTTGTAACTCATACGGCGAGGCCGATTAGCATTCCGTTGGGTGCGTGTATCTGCCTCTTTTGCGGAGGGAACAGGCTTTACGGCCGCCTGCAACTCGCGCTCACGACGCAAGCGGGCTTCTTTCCAAGCCCGATATTGGGTATAGTTGCCGGGAAAGTCACGGATGTCGCCCCCACCGTTGAATACCAACAGATGATCTACAACCTTATCCATAAAATAGCGGTCATGGCTCACTACAATGAGACATCCGGCAAAATGCCGCAGATAGTCTTCAAGTATCTGCAACGTGACAATGTCCAAGTCGTTGGTAGGTTCATCCAGTACCAAGAAGTTCGGATTACGCATCAGCACGGTACATAAGTAGAGGCGGCGACGCTCTCCTCCGGACAGCTTATAGACATAGCTATGCTGGGTCTCCGGAGTGAACAGAAAGTGCTGGAGGAATTGGGAAGCGGTCAACCGCTTGCCGTCCCCCAAATCGATGACCTCGGCTATGGCACGCACCACATCTATCACCTTCATTTGCTCGTCAAACTGGAGACCCTCTTGCGAATAATACCCGAAACGTACAGTCTCACCCACGTCCAGCGTACCACTATCTGGCTGCTCAAGTCCCATAAGAATCTTCAAGAAAGTAGACTTTCCTGTGCCGTTGTTGCCCACAATCCCCATCTTCTCGTAACGCGCGAAAATATAGGAGAAGTCATCCAATATCTTCAACTCGCCAAAAGACTTGTACAGATGGTCAGCCTCAAAGATTTTATTGCCGATGTAGGAAGCCTTTACATCCAGACGCACCTGCGTATCGTACGTCCGGCTTTTGGCCACCTTCTCCAGTTCATAGAAGGCCTCTTCACGATAGCGAGCCTTGTGCCCGCGTGCCTGAGGCATACGACGCATCCACTCCAACTCGGTACGGTAAAGGTTATTGGCACGATCCACTTCGGCGTTGTGGGCATCTATGCGCTCTTGGCGTTTCTCCAGGTAATAAGAGTAATTCCCTTTATACGCGTAAAGCGTGCGGTTGTCTATCTCCAAAATGCCGGAGCACACCCTGTCCAAGAAATAGCGGTCGTGGGTTACCATAAGAAGTGTAAGATTCGTGCGGCGCAAATAGTCCTCCAACCATTCGGTCATATCGAGATCCAAGTGATTGGTAGGCTCGTCCAAAAGGAGGAAGTCCGGTTCGGTAATCAGTGCATCCGCCAAGGCGACCCGTTTAAGTTGGCCTCCGGAAAGGTTCCCGACGCGTTGGTCAAAATCACGTATGTGGAGTTGGGAAAGTATTTGCTTGGCTTTCAGTTCGTGTTCCTCGCTGTTGTTTCGTCCATGATGAAAGCATGCCTCAAGCACGGTCAACTGAGCCGGATAGTGGGGTGTCTGTTCCAAATAGCCCACACGGAGGTCACGCCGATAAGTAATAGAACCGGAATCATATCCTTCTTTGCCGGAAAGGATATTGAGCAAGGTCGTTTTCCCGCTTCCGTTGCGGGCAATGAGCCCTACCCGCTGCCCTTCTGACAATCCAAAAGAAATGTCCTGAAACAATATCCGGTCACCAAACGATTTGGTCAGGTTCTCTACTTGTAAGATAGGAGTCATACGCCATCATTCATTATATAATAAATCAGAAGCCTCTACATACGCTTCCGCCACTTTTACTTCGTTCCCCGCTTTTACCCGGCTCCACAGCAATTTCATCGGGTCAGCCCACGTGCCCGCCGAAAGGTTAAGCAGCACGGGAGCTTCTCGGTTCCCATCAATCAACGTGCGCCACTCCAAGCCATCCACCTCGTTGGCCAAGATAACGCATAGTACGATGCCCATTGCCAACCACAGTTCCTTCTTCTTGGGGGCTATCGCACCCTTATCCACCAACTCCTGCATCGCTTGCAAATCCTCCTCCGTACCTTGGAAATCCTTTTTCAAGGTTTCCTTCACGGTCTTTTCCACCCAATCGTAAGCTTGGTCTATCTGATAAATCTCAGATACGCGTACAGGTATCAACTCGGCAGGATATTTCACGCCCGACTGACGCACTTGCAGAGAAGCGATGATTTGCCGGGCCTCATCCACAGTTTTGCCACGCTCGGTAGTGAAAGTACATTCGAAAGCGATGTCGCCTATGCCTACAACCCAAATGTGAGAGACGTAATATGTCCCTTCTTCCATAAACATTTCCTGACTATAGGCACACTCATATCCTCCCACCTTGACACGCTGTGCGGATGAATTTTCCCGCAATTCTTGTTCCACGGAATCGTGTCCGTAAGTAGCGTTTCCACGATAAGCGGATATACGGAAATTTCCCGTCCACTTATCGGGATTGTAAAAGAGGAAAGCTTCCGCCGTGTCCTCAAACTCATTCCAATCCGCCGGATAATCCATCGAAAACCAAGCACCCGGAGCTATAAAACGTTTCGTCTCTTTCATACTAAAAATGATAATTTAGCGGTTAAATTCCCATTTACATAGTTGCAAAGGTAACATTCCTCCCTCTATCCTGCAAACATCGTAACAAAAATGTAATACTTGTTTCACGCCTACGTAATAAAAAGGGCGCATTTTTGTGCCGTAAAAAATAAAAAGCATACATTTGTAACAGATAAAAAACTGCAGCAATATGAAAACTTACCAAATATTAGTGGTGGATGACGAAGAGGATTTGTGCGAAATCCTGAAGTTCAACCTTGAAAACGAAGATTATCTGGTGGATACCGCCAACTCGGCCGAAGAAGCTTTGCGGATGGACATCAGTAAATATGACCTGCTTCTGCTGGACGTTATGATGGGCGAAATATCGGGCTTCAAAATGGCGCGTATGCTGAAACAAGACCCCAAGACGGCTCAGATACCTATCATCTTCATCACCGCCAAAGATACGGAAAACGACACGGTGACGGGTTTCAACCTGGGTGCGGACGATTATATCTCCAAACCGTTCTCCCTGCGCGAGGTAGCCGCCCGCGTCAAGGCCGTACTGCGCCGCACAAACGCGGCCGACTTTGAGCAAACAGTGGAACAGCTGGCCTACAAAGGGCTGACATTGGACATCGTGAAGAAAAAAGTGGTAATCAATGGTGAAGAAGTGCCTCTCACCAAAAAGGAATTCGAAATACTGAAACTCCTGCTCCAAAACAAAGGACGGGTATTCTCGCGCGAGGACATCCTGAACAAGGTATGGAGTGATGAAGTGTATGTGTTGGATCGTACCATCGACGTGAACATCACTCGCCTGAGAAAAAAAATCGGAGATTATGGCAAATGTATTGTAACACGTTTAGGATATGGGTACTGCTTTGAAGCCGAATAAAATACGCCACTGCCTCTCGTTTAGCAACCGACTGTTCCTGTCGGTCATCTTATTATTCCTTATCTTTGCGGGAAGCGTCATCGCCTACCAATATCAACGGGAGAAAGCATATAAAATAGACTTGCTCAACCTGCAACTTCAGGACTACAACGAAGATCTCTATTACAAGTTGCAAGCCTTGCCGGACAGCACTTGGAGCACCTTTATGGAGGGGTATTTAGCCAACAGCTTCAGCCCGGAAGATTTGCGTGTCACCATCATCGACCTGCAGGGAAATGTCTTGTATGACAGTGCCAAGGACAGTGCTCAAATGGAAAACCATCTGACGCGCCCCGAAGTACAGCAAGCCCTCTCCGACCAACACAAGGGATATGACGTACGACGTACTTCCGCCACCACAGGGGTTACCTATTTCTATGCCGCCACCCATTGCAACAATATTATTATCCGTTCCGCTTTGCCTTATAGTGTCGACCTGACTATGGCGCTGGCTGTAGACAATCGTTACATTGGGTTCATCTTGTTGGTCACCATCGCGCTGGTATTCATCTATTACCAATTTACCTCACGGTTGGGTACCGCCATCACCCGCCTGCGCCAATTTGCCAAAAGGGCAGACAAGAACGAGCCGATAGAAGACCTGCAATCGGCCTTCCCCCACAACGAATTAGGCGAAATATCCGAACACATCATACAAATATACAGACGCCTGCACGAGACGAAAGAGGCGCTCTACATTGAACGCGAGAAGCTCATCACCCACTTGCAGACTTCTCGGGAGGGGTTGGGCGTGTTCACTCGCGAGAAGAAGGAAATATTGGTGAACAACCTCTTCATCCAGTATAGCAATATCATCTCGGATTCCAACCTGGAAACAACCGAAGACATCTTCAGCATCCGAGAATTCCAAAAGATAACCGACTTTATCGATAAGGCGCAAAAGCGTCCCATCGGCAAAGACGAGAAACGCATTTCGCTCAACATTAACAAGAACGGACGTATCTTCGTAGTGGAATGCATCATCTTCCAAGACCGGAGCTTCGAAATCAGCATCAACGACAT
This sequence comes from uncultured Bacteroides sp., assembly GCA_944320735.1. Lineage (GTDB taxonomy): Bacteria > Bacteroidota > Bacteroidia > Bacteroidales > Bacteroidaceae > Bacteroides. The sequence goes on from CALUIQ010000029.1 coordinate 12,942, forward strand.
CACGCAGGAGGAAGAACAAATCCAATTAAAGCGTCAACTCACCCAAAACATCGCCCACGAACTGAAGACGCCCGTAAGCAGCATTCAAGGGTATTTGGAAACCATTGTGGACAATGACAATCTTCCACCTGAAAAGATGAAGCTGTTCCTGGAGCGATGCTACGCGCAAAGCAACCGCCTGACGCACCTCTTGCGCGACATCTCTGTGCTAACCCGTATGGACGAAGCTGCCAACTTGATAGACATGGAGAAGGTGGACCTGAGCGTGTTGGTGAACAATGTGGTGAACGAAGTGGCATCGGCATTGGAGGAAAAACACATCACGGTCATCAACTCGTTAAGACCCCACATCCAATTGAGGGGAAACTACACCCTGCTCTACTCCATCTTCAACAACCTGATGGACAACGCCATCGCGTATGCGGGCACCAACATACACATCAACATCAGTTGTTTCCGCGAAGACGAAAATTTCTATTATTTCAGTTTCGCAGACACAGGTGTAGGTGTTGCCCCTGAACACCTGAACCGCCTCTTCGAGCGTTTCTATCGGGTAGACAAGGGTCGCTCGCGCAAGTTGGGTGGTACAGGCTTAGGGCTGGCCATCGTGAAGAATGCCGTCCTCATCCACGGAGGTACCATCTCTGCCAAGAACAATCCCGGAGGAGGATTGGAGTTCGTATTTACATTAGCGAAAGATAAATGACAATCTATCTGTTTAATGAAGAATGATGAATGATGAATGAAGAATTAAGGTAATTTCACTCCTTTCAGAATTCAAAATGATCATTTATCGGGCTGTGTGTTGTCTGATTTTTCATCCGCAGATGACACGGATGGCGCAGATTCTTTCATTTTTAGGAGTAAGAAGGAGTTATGCCTTCGGCAGGAGTAAAAGGGAGTTAAAAGCCGATACCTTTTTCTATTGGCCTATAACTCCGGGCGAAGCCCTAACTCCTTTTAACTCCCAATAACTCCTTAAAAGAATAAAATCCGT
>CALUIQ010000030.1 GCA_944320735.1 uncultured Bacteroides sp.
AAAAATAATAGATTTGAATTGCTGTCCTCTTGCCTTTATTGGAAATTGTAGTACCTTTGTAGTGGCTTGTGCGAACGAGCCAAGCAATGTGGAAAGATGGGAACATCGAACCATCAATAAAGTACCAAAAAGAGGGAAAATACCCTCTACCACCGCTCTTTGAGTGTTAAGAAATAATAAAAAGGTTAAATCTTCACCTTTTAGAATGTACCCCTAAAGGTTATGCCCATATTTCTGACTTATAACTCACAAAATATTGAGTAATAACTGGTTGCAAATACACACATTTATCGGAAGGCTGTGTCTCCTTGAAAAAAGTTAGAACCACTCGTAAGATATTCACAAAATTCAGAGACTGTTTTCCAAAAGATGCTCAATTACAAGAAATATAAATTTTAAAGGGAAATAGGGCGACGGGTTCTACTTTACGTATAAAGGTGAATGGAAAACGTGCTTGTCTCATTCAAAATATTATAAAACAAAATTTTAAGATATCATATTATGGAAGTGGGAATAGCTGTGCTTGGCATTGTGCTCATCTTTGCCGCATATATAGCAGGCAGGGTTGGATATGCCATTGAAAATGACAAGAAAGAAAAGTCCGATTATGGCAAGATGAATGAAACCATCCAGGACGCTGTTAATGAAGAAGAGAAACAGACACGTAATTGGCTGATAAAGACATTAACAGAAATTGGTTGTCAGCCTGAGATTGATGATAACAATGCCATTGTATTCAAATATCAGGGAGAGGAGTTTCATATAAATGCAAGAAACAACAGTCCTATCATTTGGATTTATGATTTCTCATGGGGGGCAATAAATATCAATGACCCTGATGCAAATTTGCTGAAACCAGCTATTAACAGGGCCAATGAAAGTTGTGCAGTCACGAGCTTATATAGCGTAGATGAAAGAAATGGGCTCATTGTCGCACATTGTCAAACGTCAGCATACTTTGCTTACAATATACCTTATTATGATGAATATATTAAAGCTATTTTGGAAAGATTCTTCATTGCTCACCAACATGTAAAAGATGAGCTTGCAAACTTGAGCAGGAATCAAGGAAGAAAAGAGCGAGTTGAAATTAAAGGTTTCCGTAATAATTAATTAGAATATGAAAGTTATTTGTACTATTATCAAATTTGTAACGCTGATTACAGTTACTTTGTTTGTCTTGGCAGGATGTAAAGGAACAAATAAACCTGATAATATAGGTCTGAAAGACACTATCAGTGTAAATGATAGTGCCCAATCAGATAGTGTAAAACAACGGGATGTAATAGTTGCTGAAAAAGAGGGTGCTGACCTTGAAAAAGAGAGCGTTAAACCCGATACTATAAGACAAAGACATATCATTGTTGAGAAAGAAAGTACCAATTTCTGGGGACACGGAACACGTACTCTGTTATCGAGTAACTTTCCTAATGGGTATAAAGTAGCTGTTTTTTATAAAGAAAAGGACAACTTGTGCATTTGGCATTTCCAGCGAGGAGATAGCATTGACAGATATATTACAGGGCATAAATTACCATGGTCGTTAAGTACTAGATGTAGTAGCGCTCTTCATGATGATGTCTTGGATAAGTTCTATGACCCAGTTGATACAACTTTAGTTCTACCTTTTGATATTCCTATTGTCAAACAGTTAAAAATGAATGCAGCCGACGGTGACATGTGCTTTATGGATGTCAATTTTGACGGTCATGAAGAATTTATAATAGCGCATTCGGGATATAATCGTACATATTATGCCTGTTTTGATTTAGTGAATGGAGAGGACATAGGACACAATGTTTGTCCCGGCTTTTTAGAATCTTTGAGAGGTGTGTTCGGTCAATTAGTTGGTGGATACTATGGAGAGACAGAATTTGACCACGAAAAGAAGATAATTCATATTAAGGAACGGTTGGGGTGTTGCGAAACAGTAGAGACTTGGGCTAAACCTATTTATGACACATATAATTCAGGGAAAGTCAAAGTGTTCAAAGAAATAAGAAAAGAATTTTGGGGTAATGGAGAGGAACACGTCAGGACATATCAACTGGTGAATGATACGTTAAAACTGGTATCCCATGAGATTAATCGGTATTAATCATGACTACTAACTCATACTTTCTACCAATCAACAATGTCATCTAAACCTATTCCTATGATAAAAATGTAAGAAAGTTAAGTAACTAGTCATATTTAGTTTATACTATATCAGGAGTTAAGGAGTTAAGAAGTTAAGCCGATAGTAGGCTCCGTATATATACTAAAAGGTATTGGCTTAACTCCTAACGGAGCAAAGCGGAGTGATAACTCCTTAACTTCTTAACTCCTATAAATGATATCATTTAATTCTGAACACTTACTTATGATATTATATTGTAATATTTTAGATTGAACATTGCGTGATTTTGAAGAAACTCTTAGGAAAGTAGGATATGAGAACGGGATTTTCTATACCAGAAGTTTGGATATGTAAAGGCAATCACTTATTTTTGTAAAAGTAGAATAACTCTTATTATAGCAATAGACATGTCACGTGAGGAAACATATCGGTTGAAATTTACCATTGCTTTGATAGCGGACTTTGCAAAAGCCTATCATATTAAACAAAGACAGGCTTATAACTACTTGCGCCGTTTCAAGGGATTTGACTTCTTGCAAAAACATTATGGTGTTATGCATACCCAGTCGTTTGAAGATGCAATAGAGGTGTTGACATTGGTGTGCCGTAGAAATGGAGGGCAGTTATAATTGGGATACGTTCGACCGTCTTTCCAATCCAGCTACGGGATTATATTACCAAAGTCCCGGCTATGTGTACGATTATCTGCGAAATGAACTTGTTGCAGGTAAATGCAGTAAAAGTTGCATTAGTAGGTTTAATCTGCGGCCTTAAAATAGCTTTAACTATTGTGGCTGGAAATGAAAATTCGTACATTTGTGCATAGGTTTCACGATAAAAGCATGTAGGAGTTATGGGATCGGAAGGAATTTACGAGAGATATGTCAATTTCTATACGGATTTCGCATTTAAGAAATTGTTTGGTACAGAGGTTAACAAGAGTCTGCTTATTAGTTTTCTCAATGCCTTGCTTCATGGGCGTGAGGAAATAAAGGATATCACCTATCTGAACACGGAACATCTGGGTACGCAGGAGTATGACCGTCGCGCGGTGTTCGATGTGTATTGTACGAACGAGCGCGGGGAACATTTTCTGGTCGAGATGCAGAAAGGCGAGCAGCAGTTTTTCAAGGACCGCAGCATTTACTATTCTACGTTCGCCATTCGGGAACAGGCTCCGCGTGGCGTATGGAACTATGGCTTGAAAGGCATCTATACGATTGGAATCTTGAATTTCTGTTTTGAAAAAGAAGACACGGATTATTACCACGAAGTCAAGTTGGTAGACTTGGCCAGTCGGGAAGTATTCTATGACAAGTTGACCTTCATTTACTTGGAGATGCCCAAGTTCACCAAGGGGGAGAATGAGTTGGAGACCCTTTTTGACAAGTGGCTTTATGCCATCCGCAACTTGGCTTCCTTGATGGAACGGCCTCGTGTCTTGCAGGAGAAAGTGTTTTTCCATTTGTTTGAAGTTGCCGAAATTGCCAAATTCAACCGGAAAGAGCGGGTTGAATATGAAGAGAGTCTGAAGGCTTATCGGGATTGGTTTAGCGTGATGGAAACGGCAGAGATAAGGGGACACGAGAAAGGCTTCACAAAGGGACTTGCTGAAGGCCTTGAGAAAGGTATGGCCGAGGGTCGTGAGAAAGGTTTGGCCGAAGGTCGTGAGAAAGGTTTGGCTGAAGGTCGTGAGGAAGAACGACTGGCAAATGCTCGAAACTTTAAGCGGCTTGGTGTTCCCATGGATGTTATTATACAAGCAACCGGCTTGAACGAGGACGTTATAGCACGACTATAAGTGAATAGGAGCTTTGTGGATGGATATAAGGGAATAAACGATAAAAGTAACTATATGCGCAAGAATATAAAGAAGCTGGGAGTCATTCTCCTGATAGTCATTTTGGTTCCCTTACTGATTCCTCAAAATTTGGAGATGCCGGTGCAGGGCGCGACAAACGCGGACTTTAATCCGCAAACATTCTGGTATTATCCTTGGGGAAGTTCCATCGTGCATAAAGGGGTGGATATCTTTGCCAAACGGGGGACAAGCGTGTATGCTTCCACCATAGGGATTGTCCTGTTTACGGGAAGTTATGGAAAAGGCGGGAATATGGTGTTGGTACTGGGACCCAAATGGCGGCTTCATTATTACGCACATCTGGACGAGATACGTACTTCGATGTTTTCCTTGGTGGGGCACGATACCGAAATAGGCACGGTAGGCAATACAGGGAACGCCGCCACGACACCGGCGCATTTGCATTACGGAATCGGAACGTTGATTCCTTATCCTTGGCGGATAGATTCATCCCCTTTAGGCTGGCAGAAATCGTTCTATCTAAACCCTATCAAATATTTGGAATAAGGAGAATTCCTTAAAAAAAGAAGAGGGTGGAATAAAACACAGAGACACAAAGACACGGAGAAAATATGTTTGTAAATCAATGAAATAAAATCTCTGTGTCTCTGTGTCTCTGTGTTCTAAATCATTTTGATACAAATTATGATACACTCTCTACAAGTTACGAGCTACAAACTACAAGTAGGAACTTTACTTGTAGCTTGTAGCTCGTAGCAGAATTTTCTATTTAAATTTGTTCTTCTTCCGCTTGGAACTTGCGGCTTACCTTCAGCAGGTTGTTGGCATAGGTGACCACGTTTTGGGCTTCTTGCACCATAGTCAAGTAAACCATACTTACCTTGATGCTACCCGTATGGCTTTGGATGCGCTGCAATTCCTGACGCTTCAGATGGGAGAGTTGTCCGTTCAGTTCGTTAGCCTTGCGGATGTCCAGCTCCATCTCTGCGTAGTTGTTGTTTTCTATACGGTCGCGGGTGTCTTTCAGCAAAGAAGTGATGTCCTGCGTGATGTCGGCAAACTCGCCTTTCTGGATAGCGTCCAAAGGCTTGAAGTTATTGTCCACGTGCTCCAAGCAAGGCTCACAGAATCGTCCGATGCTGTACACCAGTTCGCTGGCGAAATCGTTTCCTTGGTAGTAGTACAGACCTTTCTCCAAGATGGTGTTGTTGTCCAAGTGGCTCATAGCCAAAGTGCCGGTGCGCTTCATCTGCTTGATGAGTTGCTTCTCAAACTTCACGGAGCCCATGGAGCGGCGCAGGCCACGCAGGTTTTCGTGCAGGAAAGAAGTGGAGATGCGCTCGAAGTTCTCTTCCGTAAAGGCGAGCACCTTGCCCAATTCTTCGCGGGTATGTACTTGGAGCAGGCGGAGTACTTCGGCGTTGTCCGAACTACTTAGCAGTCGCTTCAGTGTCTCGTTGGTCTGCTCTTTGGCTTTACGTTTCTTGAACATCACCTGGCTTCTGACGAGCAGGAATACCGCTACCGCAATCAGCAGGATGATGGCAACCGTACCTCCGTAGTGGATGAACAAGGCGACAAAGAAACAGAAGGTGAAAGCCGCACCGGCGGTGATGAACCAACCACCAATGACGCTCAGCACACCCGTGATGCGGAATACGGCGGAGTCGCGCCCCCAAGCACGGTCGGCCAACGAGCTACCCATGGCAACCATAAAGGTAACATAGGTGGTAGACAAAGGTAACTTCAGCGAAGTACCCAAGGCAATCAGCAAGCCCGCCAATACCAAGTTGACCGAGGCACGCACCATATCGAAAGCGGCACCATCGGCAATGATAGCCTCGTCCTTGCGGAAGCGGGTTTCAATCCACTGTTTGGTGCTTTCGGGAGTTATTCTGGAAATGCCGTTGGCCAGTGTCATGCTGAAGCGTACCAACGTGCGGGCAATGGGAGTACTACCAAAGTTCTCTTCGCCCTCATCCTGACGGGACAAGTCTACGGAAGTCTTGATAACGTTGTGTGCTTTCTTCGAAGTGGCCAAAGCGATGACCATCACCGCACCCGAGCCAAGCAGGAAGTACCACGGTGTCTGTGCGGAACCCAGCAGGGAAGTCATCAAGAAACCATCCGGTCCGGCAGCCTGTCCGTTGGCCGTATAATCCAAGAATGAAGAATAACCTGCCAAAGGCACACCGATGAAGTTCACCAAGTCATTGCCGGCGAAAGCCAACGCCAGTGCGAACGTACCCATCAGCACCACGACTTTGAATACATTCACCTTGCAGATGTGGAGAATTTGCATCAGGACGGTGAAGAAAACAAAGAAAGCGCCTACCAGTTCCACCGTATGCGCTTGTATCCAGTGATTGTATTCAGGAGTCATAAACGAACTGTCTTTCAAGCCTTTGATCAGCATGAAGTAGATGATGCTCGTGGCGGCAATGCCTCCAAAGATGCCGATGCTGTACTTCATATGCTTCTTGTAGTTGAACGTGAAGACGATACGTGCCAGCCATTGCACCAGCATACCGAAGAAGAACGCGATGGCCACGGAGACGAAGATGGCCATGATGACCGATAGCGCCTTGTCCGTATTGATAAGGTCGCCTAATCCCAAGTCGCCGTTGCTACCATACACTTTGATCAAAGCCAAAGCGAATGTACCGCCCAACAACTCAAACACCATGGAGACGGTGGTGGAGGTGGGCATACCCATCGTGTTGAACACATCGAGCAAGACGACGTCCGTCAGCATGACGGCCAGCAGGATGGTCATCACTTCCGCAAAATAGAAATGTTGCGGTTGATAGATGCCGTGACGGGCAATGTCCATCATACCGTTGCTAAGTGCCGCACCGATGAACACACCGATGCCCGCAATGAAGATGATGGTTTTGAAAGATGCCGCCTTGGCTCCGATGGCGGAGTTCAAGAAGTTCACGGCATCGTTACTTACGCCCACCACAAGGTCGAAAATGGCCAGGATGAACAAAAAGATTACGATTCCTAAATAGATAGTTTCCATATAATTTGTGAATTTTTATTCGGGTGCAAAGGACGGAATTTTCGGTTACATACACTTGTCATATATGTTACAATCGTGTTACAAACGTTCTTTCAGGTACTCATAAAAGGCATATTGCGAACGTTCTTTCTCGGTGAATGGGTGGGGAGATTTCCACTTGTTGTGCAGATGCTCGTCTACGAAACACGCTTTCCGTTTGTCGGATAGTTGGATGTGGAGCATGTCGGTCAACTCTTGCTTCAGTTCCTTGTCCAGCACGGGCGTGACGGCTTCGATGCGCCGGTACAGGTTTCGCCGCATCCAGTCGGGCGAGCCAAGGAAGAGTTTCGGGTGCTTGTCGTTGCCGAAGTACCACACGCGGGCATGCTCCAAGAAGGTATCGACGATACGTGTCACGTGTATGTTGCGGCTGTACGTCTGTCCGGGTATCAGGCAACAGATGCCCCGCACTATCAAGTCTATCTGTACACCCGCTTGCGAGGCTTCGTACAGGCGGGTTATCATGTAGGGATCTTGCAGGGCGTTCATCTTCAGGATAATTCTGCCTTCTTTCCCTTCCATGGCTAAGGCGATTTCGTGGTCGATGAGACGATTCAGTTCGGGCATCAGGTTAAAGCGTGCCACGAGCAGGCGCTTGAACACAGGAGTCTCACAACGTCCTTGCAGGGTACGGAAGAGTTGCTTTAAGTCGTTGACCAAAACCGGATTGCTGGTAAATAGGCCGCAATCAGCATAGAGGGTAGCTGTCTTTTCATTGAAGTTGCCCGTGCTGATGTAGGCATAGCTGGTCAGTTTATGGTTTTGGGCATCTTTGCGAAGCACCAAGGCAACCTTGGCGTGCACTTTTAGTTTGGGCAAACTGTAGAGGATGTTGATGCCTGCGGCTTGCATCATTTGGGCTGTAGCCAAGTTGTGCTCTTCGTCAAAGCGTGCTTTCAACTCTACAAATACGGTGACTTTCTTGCCGTTCTGAGCCGCGGCTATCAGGGTATTGATGACAGCCGAATTGTCCGCTACGCGGTATTGGGTCACCATAATTTCTTTCACTTCCGGGTCGTGTACGGCCTCGTAGAGGAAGTGGATGAAATGGTCGAACGAATGATAAGGATAGTATAGCAAGAGATCCCGCTTGGCTACATAGTTGAAGATGGATTCGTTCTCGTCCAGACAGGTCAGTTTGAGCGGCTGTGGCTTGCGGAGTGGGAGCACGTTGGGGTTGGGGTTCGGCAGGTTCTTCAAGTCTTCCAAGTTGAGATGCTTGTCACCGGGCACCAGCTCGTTGCGGTCGATGTGGTAAGCGTCCACTAGAAAGTCCAGAAAGTCTTTCGGCATAGAGCGGTCATACACAAAACGGCACACGGCGCCTATCTTGCGCTTCTTCACCTTGGTTCGTACCTGCTCAATGAGCTCGCTGCTGTTGGCGGTGTCATCTATTAGGATGTCCGCGTCCCTCGATATCTTGATGCAATAGCTGCTGTCTACTTCATAGCCGGGGAAGATGGTGTCGATGTTGGCTTTGATGATGTCTTCGATAAACATCAGGTAGTAGTTCTTTCCTATCTTGGGTAACTCGATGAAGCGGGGCACTTTGCTGTAGGGCAGCTTCATGACGAAGTATTCCGTGCGTCTTGGGTCTTCTTTGGGGAGGGCTTTGCGAAACAAACGCACAGCTAAGTAAAGCCGGTTGTCGCGCAAGAAAGAGATAATCCGGTCTTTGCTTACCGGCACCGGAGCCAAGTAGGGAAATATCTCTTCGCGGAAGAAATTTCGGATATACTCCTGATGAAAACTTTCCGTCGGGTAACCTTGATAAAATATAATATGGTGTTTGACCAAGGTTGGGAGAATCTTTTCTTCGTAGATGGAGATGCGCACGTCCAGTTGGCGGTTGACTTCCCGGTTGATTTCGTCTACCAGTTCGATGGCCGATTGTACGCTTTCCTCGTCTTCGGGCGTTTTTCCAGTGGCGATAGCCTTGTGGTTCGCCACTCTTATTTTGTAGAATTCTTCAAGATTGGACGAGTAGATTGAAATAAAATTGATGCGCTCATATATGGGCAGAGTAGGGTCTGCGGCTTCCATCAGTACCCGGTAGTTGAACGACAGCCAACTGATGTCTCGGTTGAAGAATTGGTATTCCATATCCATATTTTAGCATATTTTTCCCACAATGGGGAAATGAAATTCAAAGGTTTCCACAAAGGTAATAATTTATTTTGGATAAGTAAGTGTACAAAATTAAATGATAATTTAGCGCACGGAGTGCGCAATGATTAATTCTCAATGATGAATGAAGAATTACAGTAATCAACTCCCCTCCTTCCGGAAGGAGGGGTGCCCAACGGGCGGGGTGGTAGGAAAAGTATGGTTCGACCTATTTATTATTGATGATAAGAATAGGAGTCGCTTACGCGGCATATTTCTCCTACC